>JBAUGC010000179.1:0-4782 GCA_049679485.1 Xanthobacteraceae bacterium | reverse complement strand
CCAGGCCATGGCGCTGCGCCATCGCGGCGTAGGCGGCGGCGAAGACGGCAACGGCCGCGTTGACGGCGACGCTGCCGACGGCGCTTGCGGCGATGAAGCTCGGCGGATGTTCAAGGGCAAGGATGGTGTAGGCGGCGCCCGCCGCGGTCGGCAGCGCTCCGATCAATGCGCCGACGAACGGACCGCTCCGCTCGACCGCCAGCGACGTGGTGACGACGACGGCCGCCGTCAGCACCATTTTGAAGGCAAGGCCGTACCAGAAAAGGAGTTCGGGAGAGATAGAATGCATGTTCCCGGGAACCGAACGGCCTGTGTTGACAATTGAAGCGCGCGCCGGCGCGCGCATTACCGGGCGATAGGCTGCAAGAACTCTAGGCGATTGCCGAACGGGTCCGCGACATAGAAGCGTTCGTAGCCCGACAAGGGTTCGTCCTCATACGGTGCGAAGCCGTGTTGTTCCAGCCGCGCGCGAAGAGTGCGAATGTCCTGCACCAGGAATGCAGGATGCGCCTTTCGCGCCGGGCGGAAGTCGTCTTCGACACCGAGATGGAATTGTTGCGAGCCCAGCGCGAACCCCATGCCGCCGCGCACAGCAAGATTCGGCGGCTTTTGCAGCTCCGGCAAACCGAGGATGCCGCCATAAAATGCCCGCGCATCGGCCTCTCTGCCGCGCGGCATCGCCAACTGCAGGTGATCGAGCCCCGTTACATTGACCACGCCATCAGACCCGCTGCATCGAAACAGCGACCGGCGGGCCGTTCTTGATCGTCTGATAGACAACGCAGTAGCGTTCGGTGAGCTTGAGCAGCTGATCGAGTTTTTCCTGCGGCGCATCGGTATCGAGATCGAACTGCAAACGGATTTGCGCGAAACCAACCGGCGCATCCTTGGCAACGCCGAGCGTGCCACGGAAATCGAGATCGCCTTCCACGGCCACCGCACCGGACTTGAGCGGAATGTCGAGCGCCGTCGCCACTGCTTTGAGCGTAACGCCCGCGCAGGCCACCAGCGCTTCAAGGAGCATGTCTCCCGAGCACAATTCGAGCCCGGACCCGCCGGTGGCCGGATGCAGGCCCGCGACCGCAAGCGCACGGCCGGTCTCGACTTTGCAGGCGACGTTGGCGTCGTCGAGCGTGCCCTTGGCCTTCAGCGTGATGAAGGCGGCCTCGGGCTCGGCCTTGTATCGCTCCTTGATCGGCGCCTGCATCGCGCGCAGCCCGGTAGCGTCCATCTTTCAATCCTCTCTGTTCCAAACTTCTCACGATTGTTTTCGTTATTCCGCCGGCGTCAACACCAGCCGGCCGATGACTTTGCCGGCCTTGAGCTCGTTGAGCGCGTCGTTGACCGCGGCGAGCGGCCGCGTGCCGACCGGAAGATCGGGCACGCCTTTGCGGCGTACGAGGTCGAGCAGTTCCGTCATTTCGGTCAGGCTGCCGACGTAAGAGCCCTGAATGGTCATCGCGCGCAGCGGAAAGGACGGCGTCGGGACCGTGATGTCGCCGCCGAACAGACCGACAATGATCAGCTTGCCGCCCTTGACGAGAGAATCGAGCGCCAGCTGCACCGTCCGTGTGGCACCGACCAGATCGATCACCGCCCAGGCGCCTCCCCTGGTCGCTTCAATGATCTGTTTGGCGGCGTCCGCCGCGCTGGGATCGATCGCCGCCTGCACGCCGGCTTTCAGCGCAGCTTCGCGCTTGACCGGATCGATGTCGACAACAATGGCGCCTTTGCCCTCCATCGCCTGGTGCAAAGCAAGGCACATCAGTCCAAGACCGCCGGCGCCGATGATGACCACCGGCTCCTCCTGCAGCGACGGCCCGACCTTCTTCAGCGCGCCGTAGGTCGTAATGCCGGAGCAGGCGAGCGGCGCCGCCCGTTCCGGCGCGATATTGCCGATGTCGAACAGATAACGCGGATGTGGAACCAGCAGATGGTCGGCATAACCGCCGGCGCGGAACACGCCGATGCTGAACGGCGTACGGCAGAACTGCTCGTCGCCGCGCCGGCATACTGCGCATTCCCCGCAGCCCAGCCACGGATGGACCAGCCGCCGGTCGCCGACCTTGACGCCTTTGGCATCCGGACCGACCGCGACCACGTCGCCGACATTCTCGTGCCCCATGGTCAGTGGAAGTTTCACGCCCCGATCGGCGAGCTTCAGCCGCTTGCCGCCGCCGAGATCGTAAAAGCCGTCCCAGATATGCAAATCGCTGTGGCAGACACCGGCAGCGACGACCTTGAGCAGGACCTCGGTCCCGGTCGGCTTGGGGGTGGGCCGCTCCATCAGCCGCAACGGCGCTCCGCACTCGCAAAGGTCATAGCTTTTCATCGGACCTGTTCCTCCCAGCCGCGTTTCTGCTTTGGGCAAGGATAAGGATAATGGCAGCATAGCTATTTCTGTCCATCCTTCGCGACCCCGATGGCATTAGCGTGCGCCGCAGCAATAGCTTTTGCATCCTCGCCTGCATCCGCCGATGACAGCGGCTAGCGGCTCAGTTATGACGTGCCCCGATGCTGGACATCCAACGCGGCCCGCGCCCCGCCTCCGAACTCATCGATAGCGCGGCGATCGTGGCCGACCTCAAGATCCTTGCCGAGAGCCATGCCGGGCGCGAGCGGGAATTGCGCGCCGCCGTCGCGCGCCGCCTCAGGGCATCGCTGACCGAGGCCCGCGCGCAGGCCGAACAATTGCTGCTGAAGGACCGTCATGGGCGGCGGTGCGCCGAGCGGCTGTGCCAGACTCAGGATGAAATCATTCGCATTCTGTTCGAGTTTGCCGCCGGCGCGCTCTATCCGCCGCAGGTGCGCTCGCAGGCTGAACGGATGGCGGTGATCGCGACCGGCGGTTATGGCCGCGGCCTATTGGCCCCGGGATCCGACATCGATCTGCTTTTTATCCTCCCGTACAAGCAGACTGCGTGGGGCGAATCGGTCGCCGAGACACTGCTCTATTGCCTGTGGGATATGGGCCAGAAGGTCGGTCACGCGACGCGTTCGATCAGCGAATGCATCCGCCAGGCCAAGGCCGATATGACCATCCGCACCGCGCTCCTCGAATCGCGTCATCTGTTCGGCGACGCCAAGCTTTACGGCGAACTCACAACGCGCTTCGAAAAAGAGGTGGTGCAGGGAACGTCTGCGCAGTTCGTGGCCGCCAAGCTTGCCGAACGCGAGGAGCGTCACCGCCGCGCCGGTCAGTCGCGCTACCTCGTCGAGCCCAACGTCAAAGACGGCAAAGGCGGTTTGCGCGACCTGCACACGCTGTTCTGGATCGCCAAGTACGTCTATCGCGTACGCGAGCCCGAGGAATTGATCGCGCGCGGCGTCTTCGATCGCGACGAATACAACATGTTCCGCCGCTGCGAGGATTTCCTCTGGTCAGTCCGCTGCAACATGCACTTCCTCTGCGGCCGCGCGGAGGAGCGCCTGTCATTCGACATCCAGCGCGATATCGCGGTGCGGCTCGGATACACTGAGCATCCCGGGCTGCAGGATGTCGAGCGCTTCATGAAGCATTACTTCCTCACCGCCAAGCACGTTGGCGATCTCACCGCCTTCCTCTGCGCTGGTCTGGAGGAACTGCAGGCCAAGCCGGCGCCGGTATTGAGCCGCGTGATCGCTCGGCTCCGTCCGGCGCGGAGCCGGCGCACGCTGACCGAAACCGACGATTTCATCATCGACAACAACCGCATCAACCTCGCCCGCGCCAATGTCTTCAAGCATGATCCGGTCAATCTGATCAGACTGTTTTATCTGGCGCAGAAGTACAATCTGGCGATCCATCCCGAAGCGATGCGCGCTGCGTCCCGCTCGCTCAAGCTGATCGACGCCAAGGTGCGGGGCCACAAAGAGGCCAACCGCCTGTTCCTCGAGATTCTGACTTCGAAGAACGAGGCCGAAACCGTGCTGCGCCGCATGAACGAGGCCGGCGTGCTCGGTGAATTCGTTCGCGCATTCGGCCGGATCGTGGCGATGATGCAGTTCAACATGTACCACCATTATACGGTGGACGAGCATCTGCTTCGCTGCATCGGCGTGCTCAACGAAATCGAGCAGGGCGACAGCCGCGAGGTGGCGCTGGCGAGCGAGCTGTTCAAGACGATCCTGCCGCAGCATCGCACCGTCCTTTATGTGACGCTGTTCCTGCACGACATCGCCAAAGGACGCGTCGAGGATCATTCGATCGCCGGCGCGCGCATCGCCCGCCGGCTCTGCCCGCGGCTCGGCTTCAATGCCGCCGACACCGAGCTGGTCGCATGGCTCGTCGAGGTGCATCTCGTGATGTCGACGGTCGCGCAGTCGCGCGACCTTTCCGACCGCAAGACCATCGAGAACTTCGCCGCCGTCGTTCAATCGCTGGAGCGCATGAAGCTTCTCGCCATCCTGACCACCGCGGATATCCGCGCCGTCGGGCCCGGCGTCTGGAACGGATGGAAGGCCCAGCTCATACGCACGCTTTATTATGAGACCGAACCGGTGCTGACAGGCGGCTTCTCCGAGGTCAACCGCGCCGAGCGCGTGGCCGCCGCCAAGGCCGAGTTCCGCGCCCAGATTGCCGACTGGCCCGCCGACGTGCTCGAAGCCTATGTCGGACGCCACTACCCGGCCTACTGGCTCAAGGTGGACTTGCCGCACAAGCTCACACAGGCCCGTTTCGTCCGTGACACCGAAGCCGCGGGCAAGCGGCTAGCCACCAGCGTCGGCTTCGACACGGCGCGCGGTGTCACCGAGCTCACGGAGTTCGCTCCCGACCATCCGTGGCTGCTTTCGATCATCGCC
>JBAUGC010000178.1:0-14076 GCA_049679485.1 Xanthobacteraceae bacterium | reverse complement strand
GTGGAACGCCGATAGGCGAGCGCACCCGCAGGTGCGCGCCGCGCCCCCTCCCAACCCTCCCCCCGCAAGCGGGAGAGGGAAGAGAGACAAGGGCGCGGAGGTTGGCTGAACACGTCTGTCGGCGTTCCGCTTCCTTTTTTCTTTCGTTAGTCGTCATTGCCGGACTTGATCCGGCAATCCATGCGAAAGGGAAGATCAATCGGATTTGCCGATAGGTTTCCAGAACCGCAGTCAACATGGACCACCGGGTCAAGCCCGGTGGTGACGAGGGGTGGTCAGCAAAACCCGGACGCGCATGCGTCGCGGGAAGGGTGCTGCTTGTCCGCTCCGCGGGGAAACGGAGCAGGCGGGAGCCTACGAATCCTCGCGAATGACGTTACATAATCCCCATGCAATGGACCGATGAAGGCATTGTGCTCGGCGTCAAGCGCTATGGAGAGTCGAGCGTCATTCTGGAATTGATGACGCAGGGACGTGGCCGCCATCTCGGCCTGGTGCGCGGCGGCACCGGGAGGCGCCTGCGCCCGGTATTGCAGCCCGGCAATTCATTGCACGCTACCTGGCGAGCGCGGCTCGACGACCATCTTGGCAACTACGCGATCGAGGGGACCAATCTGCGCGCGGCCAATTTCCTTACCGCGGCTCACGCCCTCCACGGCGTGACGCATCTCGCGGCGTTGTGCCGGCTTCTAGCCGAACGCGAGCCGCATGCCGGTGTTCACGGTTCGCTCGAAGCTATCCTTGATTCGCTCGACGATCCGGTGGCCGCGGCGCCGATGGTCGCACGCTTTGAGCTTTCCTTCCTTGCCGAACTCGGCTTCGGGCTTGATCTGTCGTCCTGCGCCGCGACCGGAGCGCGGGACGATCTGATCTACGTCTCACCCCGGTCCGGGCGGGCAGTTTCGCGCTCTGGAGGCGAAGCCTATCGGGACAAACTGATGCGGCTGCCCGGGTTCCTGAGCATGGAGGCCGAGCCGGCGTCTGCCGCCGATCTTGCCGACGCATTTGCCCTGACGGGCTTCTTCCTCGAGCGACATGCCTTTGCACCGCGCGGTCTGCCTGTGCCCGACGCCCGTGCCCGCTTCATTACCGCTGTTCTTGTCCGCAACGGCTAGCCGGAGTACCGCTGTCTGCCATGAACAAGAAGGTGATTCCCCCGGATCCGGGCGACGTGCAGGAGATCGCGCTGCGCGAGGCGCTTGAGGAGCGCTACCTCGCCTACGCGCTATCGACCATCATGCACCGCGCGCTGCCCGACGCGCGAGACGGGCTCAAGCCGGTGCACCGGCGCATCCTCTACGGCATGCGGCTTCTGCGGCTCGATCCCGGCTCGGCGTTCAAGAAATCGGCGAAAATCGTCGGCGATGTGATGGGTAATTTCCATCCGCACGGCGACCAAGCGATCTACGACGCGCTGGTGCGTCTCGCCCAGGATTTCTCCTCGCGCTATCCGCTGGTCGATGGGCAAGGGAACTTCGGCAATGTCGACGGTGATAATGCCGCCGCTTATCGCTATACCGAAGCGCGGCTGACCGAGGCCGCGCGATTGTTGCTCGACGGCATCGACGAAGATGCGGTCGACTTCCGGCCCAATTACGATGGCGTATCGCAAGAGCCGGTAGTGCTGCCGGCGGCGTTTCCCAATCTGCTGGCCAACGGCGCCCAAGGCATCGCCGTCGGCATGGCGACCGCGATCCCGCCGCACAACATGGCCGAACTTTGCGATGCTGCGCTGCATCTGATCGACACGCCGAATGCGCGCAGCCGCACGCTTCTGAAATACGTCCCCGGACCCGATTTCCCGACCGGCGGCGTGATCGTCGATCCGCCGGAGGTCATCGCCGAGGCCTATACGACCGGGCGCGGCTCGTTCCGGCTGCGCGCGCGCTGGAAGACCGAGGATACCGGGCGCGGCACCTATCAGGTGGTGATTACCGAAATTCCCTGGCAAGTGCAGAAGATGCGGCTCGTCGAGCGCATCGCCGAATTGATGAACGAAAAGAAGCTGCCGTTTCTTGCCGACATGCGCGACGAATCTGCGGAGGATATCCGCCTCGTGTTCGAGCCGCGCGCGCGCAGTGTCGATCCGGCGCTGCTGATGGAGAGCCTGTTCAAGCTCACCGAGCTCGAAAGCCGCGTGCCGCTCAACATGAACGTCCTGGTGCGCGGGCGCATTCCCAAAGTTGTCGGACTTGCCGAAGCCTTAAGCGAATGGCTGACCCACCGGCGCGAAGTCCTGCTGCGGCGCTCGCGCTTCCGGCTCAATCAGATCGAGCATCGGCTGGAAGTGCTCGGTGGCTACCTTGTCGCCTATCTCAACCTCGACAAGGTCATCAAAATCATCCGCAGCGAGGATGAGCCCAAGCCGGTGCTGATGAAGACGTTCAAACTCTCCGACGTCCAGGCCGACGCCATCCTCAACATGCGGCTGCGCAATCTGCGCCGGCTCGAAGAGATGGAAATCCGCGAGGAAGACAAGGCGCTGCGCGTTGAAAAGAAGTCGATCGAAGAGTTGCTGCGCTCGGAGAAAGCGCAGTGGAAGACCATTGCCGGGCAGATCCGCGAGGTGCGCGACAGGTTCGGTCCGAAAACGCCGCTCGGCAAGCGCCGCACCAGCTTCGCCGAGGCGCCGGCGCACGACGAGGCCGCGATCGAAGAAGCGTTGGTCGAGCGTGAGCCGGTCACGGTCGTGGTGTCGGAAAAGGGCTGGATCCGGGCACTGCGCGGCCAGGTCGCCGACTTGTCGAGCCTGGCATTCAAGACCGACGATAGTCTCAAGCTCGCCTTCTTTGCCGAGACGACGTCGAAGCTTCTGATCTTCGCCACCAACGGACGCTGCTACACCATCGAGGCGGCGAAGCTGCCCGGCGGCCGCGGCCATGGCGAGCCGGTCCGGCTCTACATCGAGCTGGAGCAGGAAGCGGACGTCATCACGGTGTTCCGCTATCAGGGCGGCCGCAAGCTGATCGTGGCCAGCAAACAGGGCAGGGGCTTTATCGTTCCCGAAGACGAGTGCCTCGCCAATACGCGCAAGGGCAGGCAGATCCTCAATGTCAAGCCGCCCGACCAAGCCCGGGCCATTGCGCCGGCCGAAGGCGAACTGGTCGCCGCGATCGGCGAGAACCGCAAGATGGTCGTGTTCCCAATCGATCAGGTGCCGGAGATGGCGCGCGGCCGCGGCGTGCGCTTACAGCGGCACAAGGACGGCGGTTTCTCCGACATCAAAGTCTTCGAAGCGGAGAAGGGCTTGAGCTGGACCGATTCCGCCAGCCGCGTGTTCACGCTGTCACTGAAGGAGCTCGCCGACTGGCGCGGCAATCGCGCCGACGCCGGCCGTTTGGCGCCAAATGGCTTTCCGTAGACCAACAAATTCGACGGCCGCTGAAAAGGGCGTTACGCCGACCCCGGCTCGACGTCGAGCCGGGCGATCCAGCCTTCGAGGCCCGGTTTTGGTGCCGGATAGCGCTTGAGCACCAGAGGGTCGTGCCCGGGCACAATGTGGTGCGCGGACGTGGCGAGTTTCTTCAGTATTTCATAGCCTTCGAGCACTTCGCCGACATTATAGGTGATCGGGAAAATCCGCCCTTGGTTGATATGGGCATAGAGATGAGCCGCATCGGCGGCGAGCATCACATAGCCGCGCTGGGTTTTTACCCGCACCGACTGCAGTCCCATCGAGTGGCCGCCGATGCGGTGCACGGTCACGCCGGGCACGATCTCGTCCTCGCCATCGTGGAAGGCAACGCGGCCGGCAAACACCTTGCGCACCATGGCGACGACATCGTCGGCCTCGAACGGCAGCCGCAGCGCCTGATGGCACATGCAGCGCCCGGTCGCATAGGCCATCTCGCGATCCTGGAGGTGATAGCGGGCGTGCGGAAACAGTTCGTAGTTGCCGCAATGATCGTAGTGAAGATGGCTGACAATGACGCGCGCCACTGTGTCGGGCGCGATGCCGAGCGCGGTGAGGCCATCTCTGACCGGCTTGGTGATCTCGCGCTGGCGGCGGCGGCTCATCGCCTCGTCGAAGCCGGTATCGACGATGATTGTCCCGGCTGCGCCGACGATCGCCCAGACGAAGAAATCCAGCGGCTGCAGCACGTCATGCGGATCGCCGCCGATGAAGTTCTCCGGCGAGCGACGCGAATGATGCCCATAGCGGATCGCATAAACCTCGTGCACGTCCTCGCTCATGCGAGCGTCCTCCTCCGACGCTTTATAGTCTCCGGCGCCGGCAGATCGCTGCTACCGCCGGCGACCAAACACCGAGGCAAGCTCGGCCGGCATGCCGCCAATGCTGCCTTCGCGCATTGAGGCAACGATGACACACAACAGGCAGACGACGTAAGGCAGGCAAGCGATCAAATAAGGTGACAGCGCCAGGCCGCCGGCTTGTAGTCTCAAAGTAGCGGCCTCGCTCAATCCGAAGATGAGCACTACCGGGAGCACCAGGAACGGATTCCATCTCGCGACGATCACCAAACCGACGGCGACAAAGCCCCGTCCCTTGGTCATGTCGTTGGCCCACGTTTGGGTGTAGTCGACGGAAAGAATTGCGCCGGCCAAGCCGGACAACACACCGCCGACGAGAATACCCTGAAGCTGCACAAGCAGCGGCGCCAGCCCAATCGCCCGGGCGGTTTCAAACGACTCGCCAACTATGCGCCAGTTCAAGCCGGTGCTGGTGCGATAGAGCCAAAGACCCACCAGAGCCACGAGCAGCAAGGCCACCGGCGCGATCGGCGTAAGCTGCGTAAGAATGGGTTCGAACAGTGGAAGATCGGCAGCGGACACCCCGGCGAGCGGAGCAAGACCGGTAACCTTGCCGCCGATAAAGGCGCGGCCAAAATAGGATGTCAGACCAAGTCCCAAAGTCCACACGGCAATGCCGCTGCCGATCTGGTTGGCGCCGCAGGCAAGACACAAACCTGCATGCACGGCGGACAGCACAGCGCCCGCAATTGCGCCGGCGGCAAAACCAATCAGGGGGTCGCCCGTAACTGCCGCGACGGCGAAGCCCGCGCACGCGCCGCCAAGCATCTGTCCTTCAACGCCAAGGTTGATGATGCCGACACGCTGAGTGAGTGTTTCGCCCAAAGTGACGACAAGCAGCGGCGTCGACGACCGCAGCATCGCTGCGGTCCATTGTCCAATGGCGGTAAGTTCATGCACGGCGCGCCTCGCGTCGCACCGCAAGACCGCTTGCGGCCAAGGCGGCGGCAAACAGCAGCCCCTGCAGAACGGTTGCGCTGGCGCTCGGGATTTTGCTGTAGAGCTGGAGCGCATCGCCGGCGACGATCAGGCCTCCGATCAGAATTGCGATCGGCACGGCGCGCAGGAAATGCTGACCCGACAACCACGCCACCAGGAAGCCGGTAAGACCGTAACCGACCGAGAGGCCGGACTGCAGCCGCCCCTGTATCGCCGAGGTTTCGCAAATCCCGGCAAAACCTGCGAGCGCGCCGCCGAGCGCCATCACGATCAGCGTGTTGCGCGCAAAACGCAGCCCGACCATGGCGCCGACTTTGCGATTGCCCGCGAGGACTTTCAGTTCCAGGCCCCATCGCGTTTGCGTCACGGCGATGTGCAGCACAATTGCTGCGATCAGTGCAACGATGAATCCCATGTGAACCCGCGTTCCCAGCAGGCTCGGCACCGTGGCACTGGGCGGGAACTGAATCGTCGCCGGCCAGCCGAGACTGGCCGGATCTTTCCAGGCGCCGTAAACGGCGAAATTCACCAGCAGCACGGCAATGTAGTTTAAGAGCAAGGTGGATATCGTCTCATTGACCTGGAAGCGGGCGCGGAGCATTCCGGCAAGACCGCTCCAAATGGCGCCGCCGGCGGCACCAAGCGCAAGCATCGCCGGCAGTAGGACGAACATCGGTGCGCCGGGATAATTCACCACCACGGCGGTGCCGAGGAGCGCGCCTAGGTAAAGCTGGCCCTCACCGCCGACGGTGATCAAACCAAGCCGCGCCGGCAAGATCACGGCGAGCGCGCAAAACAGGATCGGCGTCGCCTTGACCAGACTTTCAGAAACTGAATAGGCGTCACCGAACGCGTAGCCGACCATGGTCGCCAGCGTCACCAGCGGCGGCTTGCCGATCGTCAGGAGAAACACCGAAGCCAACGCCAGGAACAGGAGCACACCGCCGGCGCCATAGAGTGAACGCTGCAGCAGGCGTCCGCTCACGCGGCCACTCCGAAATCCATTCCGGCCATCAAGCGGCCGATGATCTGCCGGGTCGCTTCTTGCCGCCTGACAATCCCGGCGATGGCGCCGCCGTAGATCACGGCGATGCGGTGCGCATATGCCAAGAGGTCGTCCAACTCTTCTGAGATCCAGACCACACACGCGCCGGCGGCGGCTTGCTCGAACAGGGAACGATAAACAGCCTGGGTCGCCAGAACGTCGAGCCCCATGGCCGGATAGCAGGCAATCACCAGGCGATGGGTGTCCGAAAGTTCGCGGGCAATGACCAGCTTTTGCAGGTTGCCGCCCGACAAGGCGGCAGCGGAGAGGGTGGGGCGAGGCGGCCGCACGTCAAAGCGCTTTATCAGGGCGGCGGCTTCGGCGTTGATTGCACGCCGTTGCGGAAATAGCGGCAGCTCAGTCAGCTTTCTCAGCGTCAGGTTCAGCGCCAGATCAAGATCGCCGACGACGGCGTTGTCGAGCGGGCGCTCGGGGATGTACGCGACATCTTGGGGAATCGATCCAGCTTCGGTGCGGGCGGCAATGCTCGCTCCGCCGAGAACGACATCGCCGGCGGTGACGGCGGTAAGTCCAGCCAGCGCCTCCGCCAGGGCGTATTGTCCGTTACCGGAGACCCCGGCAATTCCAAGAATCTCGCCGGCTGCCATCTCAAAGGAAACGTTGTGAATTTGCGTGCCTTGGGCCGTCGCTGAGACGTCGCACACCTGGAGCACCGGGGCAGTGCTTGAAGCCATTCGCGGGGCTTCGATTGCGGCGAGTTTGTCGCGGCCGACCATCGCGGAGACAAGCTGCTCCGGTGTTCGCTCGCGGGCCATCGCTCGATCCACGACCTGGCCGCCGCGCATGACCACAATACGGTCGGCGCAGGCGGCGACATCGGCGATTTTGTGAGTAATGAGAACGACCGCCTTACTCTCCGCGACCAGCGAGCGGATGAAACCGTAAAGGCGCTCAGTCTCGCCCGGCGTCAGTACCGAGGTCGGCTCATCCAGAATGACGACGCGGGCATCGAGGTTGAGCACTTTGGCCAACTCGACGATCTGCCGCTCGCCGACCGCGAGATCGCGCACCGGGCGCGCCGGATCCAGGTTTGGCGCGAGGCGCTCGAGTTGCCGCAGTGCAGCCTTTACACGCTCGCGTCCGCGGGCTTGCAACCACGGTGCCTCTGGAAACGCCGCGAGCAGGTTCTCTAGCACCGAAAGCGCCGGCACCAGCGAGAACTGCTGGAACACCATGCCGATGCCGCTGGCCATGGCTTCGCGCGGCGAGGCGAAACTGATCAGCCTGCCGTCGATGCGAATTTCGCCGGTGTCGGCATGATAGAAACCGTAGAGCACTTTCATCAAAGTGCTCTTGCCGGCACCGTTCTCGCCCAGCAACGCCAGCACTTCGCTGGCGCGGATTTCAAGATCGACGTTGTCGTTCGCAATAACAGTGCCGAACTGCTTGCAAATGCCGGACATCGTGACGATGGCGGATGAGGTCATCCACCGTCATCCCAGCGCAAAAATGCCGTCGACTTCCACAGCCGCGCCGCGAGGCAGGTTCGCGACGCCGACGGCCGTGCGGGCGTGTTTGCCATTGTCGCCGAACAGGTCATGCATGAGATCGGAGGCGCCGTTGATGACTTGCGGAATTTCGTTGAACTGCGGGCTGCAATTGACAAAGCCGCCGAGGCGAATGCAGCTGCTGACGCCATCGAGTGTCCCCCCACAGGCCGCCTTCAGAGCCGCTATCAAATTAAGCGCGCAGACCCGCGCCGCTTTCTGGCCGTCGGCAAGATCATAATCAACCCCGACCCGGCCAACATAGCGGACCTCGCCATTCCATTCGCAGACCTGTCCGGCAAGGAAAACGAGATTTCCGATGCGCCGGAACGGCACGAAATTGGCAACGGGTACCGGGACACGGGGCAGTTCGATCGCGAGTGCCGACAGCCGCGCGTCGACCGAGTCTAGGTCGGCGATGATCGACATCGGCAGATTATGACTTCGACGCTGCGGCCAGCGCCGCGAGAAGCGCTGCTGAGCGGGTGACGAAACCGAACAGAAGCTTGACGTTGTAAAGGACGGCCTGGACGCAGTAGTCCGGCGATGTCGTCGCGGTCGCATCTTCAATGAGGATCGTATCGTAACCAAGGAAACTCGCGTCCTCGAGTGTGGTCATGACGCATTGATCCATGTTCACGCCGCCAATGAACAGGGTTTTCACCCCGAGATTGCGCAGCACCGCATCAGTTTCGGTGTCCCAGAAAGCGCTGAAGCGGTGCTTGACGATCTGCACGTCGCGCTCGCCCGGATTGATCTCATCAACAACCTGAGCCCCCCAGCTGCCGAATTTGATCACCTCCGAACGCGTGCCCGGCACCGGTTGCGCTAGTCCGGGTTCGTCGCCCTTGGGGTTATGGGCATGCCGCAGCGAAGGACTGATATTCAACAAGTCCTTGCGCACGCCCCAATTGACCCAGATCACCGGTAGACCGCTCGCGCGGAAGGCGCTGACGAGTGCCTGTAGCGGCTTGATCGGTTTGCGGTTCGGCAAGACGTCAATGCCGCGGCTGTGCAGCCAGCCGCCCTCGGTGCAGAAATCATTCTGCATATCGATAATCAGCAGCGCCGATTTCGCGGCATCGACCACGACGCTTTGCGGCTCTGCCTCAATCGACAGCGGCCGGACCGCGGGCGCGGGACGCGTCATATCGACGGCGTCGGGAGTGACCAGCCACGATTGTCCGGGACTTGCGCCCATCTCGACGGGTTTCGTCGGTTTTGCGGTGACATTCATGGCTGGCCTCCGTCGCCGAAGCGGTTTTGGCGTACTTGGACTACTTGGTGGCGCCGGTAATGCCTTTGACCAGATAGTTCATGGTCTCGACTTGCTCCATGGACAGCTTCTGGCCCGCGGGCACAACAACGGTTCCGTCCTGCTTGGTGATCGGGCCTTCCCAGATCGATTTTTTGCCGGCGATGATCGCGCCCTTGAGTTTCATCACTTCCTTCCGCACATCCTCGGGCACTGCGGTTCCGAATGGATCGAGCACGACGTTGCCGCTCGCCAGGTCACCGCGCATGTTCGAGGCCTTCCACGTGCCGGCCTTTATTTCCTTGATTTCTTCCACCATCATCGGGCCCCAATCCCACGACACACCGGTGATGATGGCTTTCGGCGCGCGATCGTGGATGTCGACATCCTTGCCGATCATGAAGATGCCGCGCTTCTCGGCGGCTTGCGCGATGGTGATCGGGCTGTCCACCTGTTCGGCGATGACGTCGATGCCGAGATCGGCAAAGGCGTTAGTGGCTTCGGTCTCTTTCTGTGGCTCCCACCAGCCGCCGTTCCACACTACGGTGGTGGTGATCTTCGGATTGACCGACTGGGCGCCGAGGGTGAGGGCATTCACCGACCGCATCAGTTGCGGAATCTGGAATCCGCCCTGGAAGCCGAGCTTGCCGCTTTTGCTGACGTGCGCTGCCGTCACCCCCGCGAGATACATCCCGGCGTCGCTGTCGGCCCAGTAGGTGCCGACGTTCTTGGACGTCTTGAGGCCGCCCGCATGCAGGATGGTGACGTCCGGGTGCTTCTCGCCGACCTTGATGGCGTAGTCGAGATAGCCGTAGCTGGTGGCAAAGATGATCTTGTGGCCGCTGGCAATGAGCCGTTCCATGACGCGCTCGACCTCGGCCGTTTCGGGAATGAGCTCGAAAGCGGTCGTGGTCACGCCGGGGATGTGCTTTTCGACATACTGGCGGCCGAGGTCCATCGACGTGTTGTAGCCGAAGTCGGCGGCCGGGCCGACGTAGATGAAGCCGATCTTGTCGTCGGCCTTCGCTGGCGTGGCGAGCGCCGCGGCACCAAACAAGGCCAGCGCGGCGAAGCGGGCGGGGAACTTCATGGTCACCTCCTGTCAAGATGCGGCGTCGATCGCGCGCATAAGTAAGTGTTTATTTACCAGCAAAGAATGTGCCATTCGGCTGGGATTTGATGAAGCTTCTGATAAGGCGGGGGAATTCTTCGTGGCGGTCGGAGCGCCGAGCGGGCAGGCGTGTCCGGGGCGGTGCTTTTGAACACAAATTATGCAGCCGCTGCTGAAAAAGACACTGGGTATCAGGCGCGATCGCGGCGCAGAAAGCGCAACAGCATCTCCTTGGCGTAGCGTTTATGCGCGGCCTGCCAGGGGGGCGCGAGCAGATCGGACTGGAAGATGACCGAGAGGGTGTAGGCGTTGGAGCGGTGAAAATAAGCAAAGCCCACCATGGTCACGTAAAGCTGTAGCGGATCGATGCCACGGCGAAAGTCGCCTTCCTTCTCACCCCGGCGCAGCAATTCGTCGATCAGCCGGATTAGCGGGGAAGCGATGATCGGGGTTTTGACCGATCGCCGAAGGAAACGCGCCTTCTGCAAATTCTCGCCACTTAACAGATAAATGAGTTCGGGATGGCCGCCAAAGTGGTCGTAGGTGAAGTCGAACAATTGCATCATGCCGTCGATCGGAGCGACGTGGGCGACGTCAAGCTTTAACTCCTCAGTGCGTAGCTCGCCGAGAACCTGCTCAAGGACCGCGATGTAAAGGTGATCTTTGCCGCCGAAATAGTGGTAGATCATGCGCGGGTTGGCTCGCGACAATTTGCAAATCACGTCGACCCGCGCGCCGCTGTAGCCCTTCTCCGCGAACTCGGCGATGGCAACGCGCAGAATCCGATCCCGCGTGTTCTCGGCGGTAGCAATGTTCGCGCGGCCCTTGTCGCCACGGCGCTTCTTTTTTGTGCTGCCGTCTCGCTTGAAATCCGACTTTGGCGGACGCTTGACTGTCGCGGGTAGCTCAGATGCGGAAGCAGCCATTAGCGCCGCCTTGGTGAAGCATCATCGCGACGGCAAAATCAGCTATTCCACCCGCGCCCAGCCGTCGGGGGTGAGGCGCTCCTGAGGCAGGAAGCGGCCCTTGTAATCCATCTTGCGCGAACCGCGTACCCAGTAGCCGAGGTAGACGTAGGCGAGCCCCATGTGCTGCGCCCGCATGACGTGGTCGAGCACCATGAAAGTGCCGAGCGAACGCGACGCCTCGTCCGGCTCAAAGAACGAATAGACCATCGACAGGCCGTCGGCGAGAACGTCGGTCAGTGCGACAGCGATCAGATCTCCGGCGCCACGCGGCTCGCGCCGCCGGTATTCGATGATGCGGGTCTCAATGTGGCTGTCCTCGACCATCATGGCATAGTCGAGCACGGTCATGTCAGCCATGCCGCCATCGCGGTGGCGCGAGTCGAGATAGGCACGAAAGATTGAGTATTGCTCGGACGTTGGCAGCGCGATTTTCATCTCGGCCGAGATGTCGTCGTTGCGACCCGCGATGCGGCGCATGCTGCGGGTGGGGCGGAATTCCTTGGCGACAACCCGCACCGAGACGCAGCTGCGGCAACCCTCGCAGGCCGGCCGGTAGGCGATCGACTGGCTGCGGCGAAATCCGCCCTGGGTCAGGATGTTGTTGAGTTCGCCGGCGCGTTCGCCGACGAGGTGCGTAAAGACTTTCCGCTCTTCCTTGCCGCCGAGGTAAGGGCACGGCGACGGAGCGGTAAGGTAGAATTGCGGCGTGTCGCGGGAGTGCTGAGTCACGTGGCGCTCTGGTCCATGGGCTTTCGAAGGCCGCGAACCGTCCGGCCACGCCGTAGATTGCCCGAGAAAGTGGGGACGCGTCAAAGGCCAATTCGATAGCTCCTCTCACGGAGCGCGCACAGAAGCTGCCCGCGCTGCGTTGTTGATAATGACGGTGCCGACCAGGATGTCGTGCAGAAGCCGTTTTCGGGCGTTGAGGAAGCCGACCGCGACAATAAACGGCGTGAGCACGCTGACGCTGATCCAGTAGACAATCGCGTGCACGGCGCCGAGGACGAAATAAGCCGGTGCGCCGTACCAGGTGCGCATTTCAATTTCCATGGCGCGCATACCGAGCGTGGCCGAAGCCGGGCTGCCGAGCGTCGTGCCATAATAGAACAGCGCCCAGATCACCGATGCCGGCGACAGCAGCCAGAACAGCAACCAGCCGAAGCCGAAGGTGATAAAGCCGAACACAAGGATGAACAATGCCGCGGCAGCGACCGGTAGCGCAAGAATGACCAAGTCGATGACGAAGGCGACGAAACGGCGCGTCAGTACGCCGTCGAACAGTTCGGGGTTAGCAATCGGATCGTAGGCATGCGGCCGCAGGTCGGCGGAGATGCCGATCCCGCTCGGTCCCGAACTTGATCCTGAATTTGGCTCGGAATAGGCCATGACAACCTTTCCTGCGACTCTGACATTGTAACGCCGGCGGAAATAGGGAAAAAGGCCGGGCATGGTGACGCTCGCCGATATCGAGGCTGCGCGGCGCACGATCGCGGGTCATGTGCTGCGGACGCCGGAATTGGCGGCGCCGCCACTGTCGGCGTTGACCGGCGCCGACGTGGTCGTGAAGTACGAGAATCTGCAGGTCACCAACTCATTTAAGGAACGCGGCGCCTGCGTGAAGCTCGCCGCCCTCTCGGCCGACGAGCGCCGCCGTGGCGTGATTGCCATGTCTGCCGGCAATCACGCCCAGGCCGTTGCCTATCACGCCCGCCGCCTCGCCATCCCGGCGACCATTGTGATGCCGGTGACGACGCCGTTTGTGAAAGTTAAAGCAACCGAGGCGCTTGGCGCCACCGTCGTTCTCGACGGTGAGACGCTGACGGAGGCGCAGGCGCGTGCCGAAGCGATTGCGAGCGAACGGAACCTCGTCTGGGTTCACCCCTACGACGATCCGCACATCATCGCGGGGCAGGGCAGCATTGCGCTCGAAATGCTGGAAACGGCGGCCGAGCTCGATGTGCTGATCGTTCCAATCGGCGGCGGCGGGCTCATCGCCGGCTGCGCCATCGCCGCGCGAGCGATCAAACCGTCGATCGAAATTGTCGGCGTCGAAGGCACGCTCTACCCGTCAATGTGGAATGCGCTCCATCAGGGTAACCGGCCGTGCGGCGGCGCTACGCTCGCCGAGGGCATCGCGGTGAAGAATGTCGGCAAACTGACGCTGCCGGTCGTCCGCGAGCTGGTAAGCGATGTTGTTCTGGTCGATGAGACGCTGATCGAGCGTGCGGTTAATGCCTTTCTTACGTTGCAGAAAACGATGGCCGAAGGCGCAGGCGCCGCCGGACTGGCCGCCATGCTTGCCGAGCCGGAACGCTTTCGCGGCCGCAAAGTCGGTTTGATCCTCTGTGGCGGCAACATCGATCCGCGGATCCTCGCAACCATTATGGTGCGCGAGTTGGAGCGCGCTGACCGCATTGTCTCCTTCCGTCTTACCATCCCCGATCGCCCGGGAATTTTGGGTCAGATTGCGACCCGGCTGGGCGAGTTCAACGCCAACATTTTGAGCGTGGATCATCACCGGCTGTTTCTCGATGTTCCCGCCAAAGGCGCCAAGCTCGATGTGACGATGGAGACGCGTGACGCCGCCCATGCCGACGAGATCTTTGATGCGCTCGCAGCCGACGGCTATCAGCCGGTGCGCATGCCGGGCGGTGCGGCGCGCGAGTGAACGCGGAATGAACGGCTATTCGCTAATGAAATAGACCATTCAGAAAATTGAGCGGACCCTTCGTCGTCGTCGTCGTCGTTGTTTCAGTTGGCAAACTCGTAGCCTCGATGACCGGTCGCGGACGCGGCATCGGTACATTCGCTGCCGTTATCTGAACCATGGCAAGCTTACTCGGACGGTGTCGCGGTAGCGGGATTGGGCCGGTCAGCGGTTGCCCAGCGCCTACGGTGTCGGCCGGAGGCTCAACCGCCGCTGCGGCCTGCTCCGTCGCATTCTGCCGCGCGGCCTCCTGCGTCGCGTCGGTCTGTGG
>JBAUGC010000177.1:0-3581 GCA_049679485.1 Xanthobacteraceae bacterium | reverse complement strand
TGACAACGGCGACCGTCGTCGCTAGTTTATTTATCGAGGAACAGCGCAAATGGCCGCCATCGATCCGGACGAACTGCCGAAGAAGAAGACCACCCACGAGATCGGGCAGGATCTGGCGCTGCTCTCGGTTGGCGAACTGATTGAGCGGGTAGGAATGCTCAAGGACGAGATCGCGCGGCTTGAAGCGGAAATGGCCAGCAAGCGCGCGTCGCAGACGGCGGCGAATGCGTTCTTCAAGAAATAAGGGGCTGTCGGAGCCACCTAGAGTGTTAAGCTGCGGAAAGTTTCGACAACCGTCGGCTATTCCTTAACCTTTCGTTAAGCTTTCTCCTTCATTACAGATTTCGTCCAACTTCTGGACATCGAGTGGCTCCTGTCCACTCTGTTTGACGCCTCCCTGTTATCACCTTGAGCCGCCGGCAACGGCGGCTCTTTTTTGTTTTCGCGGTCGCCTCAGTCGCTTGGCCGGCAACTATGTCGGCAAGTCAGTCGCTTCGACCGCTGGACTTGACGGCTGCGGCAGGCGATGCTGCGGTCGCGTTGTGAGGCGTACCCATGTCCGAAAAGCATGCGACCGAGGCTGGCGCGGTTTCTTTCAGCGAGCGAGTGGCGAATTCCCAAGTGTTTGCGACTCTTTTTCGCGATGGAATGGCCTTGGTCGAGGAGACCGCGAGCTATCTCGACGGCGCCGGTCGCACGGAATCCAAGAAACTCGAACGTAGCGCTGCGCTGGTTTATGCGACCGAGAGCATGCGGCTGACAACGCGGCTGATGCAACTTGCCTCCTGGCTCCTTTTGCACCGTGCGGTCAAAGAAGGCGAAATGACGTTGGCGCAAGCCAATAAGGAAAAAAGCAAGGTCCGGTTGGCGGCGTGCGACCCGGGCGACGCCAAATCGATCACGCTTCTGCCGGGCAAGCTTCAGGAACTCATCGCGCGCTCGACCAAGCTCCAAGCCGAGGTGCGGCGACTCGACGCGACGATGCATGCACCGCCGCCGGTGAAGATCGCGGTTGGCAACCCGGTCGAACGGCAACTGGGACTTTTGAAGGCTGCGTTTGAGCGCGATGGAGTCTAGGCGCTCGCTCAGCGCTTCATCTTTCAAGCCGTATAACGCCCGAGGCTAAGATGCCGCGTAGGGCCATCATCCAGCGGCGACGCCGGGTATTCGACGATTTTTTCAAAATCGACGAGCTTCTGATCGCACACGAGAAAACTGACGGGACGATGAGTGCCGTACAGAGCCGGCTGGTGTTCGAACGCGGCGATTCAGTGGCCGTCCTGCTTTTTCATGTCGAGCGAAAATCGGTCTTACTCGTCGAGCAATTCAGAGTGCCCGCCTTGCTAGGCCGCCGCCGCGACGACCCGACGAGCGCTGACGGGTGGATCGTCGAAACAGTGGCTGGAATGATCGACGGGAACGAAACAGGCGAAGCCGCAGCTATTCGCGAGACTCTCGAAGAGACCGGCTACCAAATTGGATCGCTGCAACCGATCGGCAAGTTCTTTTCTTCGCCCGGCGGCAGCTCCGAGCGCATATTTCTATATTTTGCCGAGGTGCGCGATGCTGACCGGACGGGCAAAGGCGGTGGCATCGACGACGAAGACATCAAAATCGTAGAGGTCCCGATTAACGATCTTTTCGATCGTCTGGGACGCGGCGCAATCGAGGATCCGAAGCTATGGATCATGGCTTACTGGCTGCGCGACCGGCTGACCTGGCAAGGATCAACCGGCAGCGGCTCGAAGGCCTGATCCGCCGTGCAACGCGCCGTTATTTCTTAAGAAAGCCGGAGAATTTCTTCTGAAAGCGCGACAGCCGCCCTCCGCGGTCGACGAGATGCTGCTGGCCGCCGGTCCAGGCCGGATGCGACTTCGGATCGACATCGAGATGGAGCGTATCGCCGGATTTGCCCCAAGTGGTGCGGGTGGTGAATTCGGTGCCGTCGGTCATGACGACCTTGACGACGTGATAGTCGGGGTGGGTGTCGGATTTCATGGCGAACCGTTAAACCTCTTGCAGCACTTTTTGGCGCTCGTGTCTTCAAATTTGGCGGCTCTATAGCGCGGTAGCGCCTGTGAGACAAGCCGACCGGGCCATCCTGTCGCACGTTGCCTGTTCGTTGCTCCGGGCGCATTGTCCTAGGAAAGCCGCCACATGGGCGGCAAAAAGGTGTTGCGGCGCATGAATTTTGATGCCGGAAAGAACGCGGCGGCGCTTTCCGCCACTGCATCGCTTGCATCGGTGGTCCCGCCGGTTCAGTCGGCGCTGATCGCAGGCGCGTCGCAGGAAGCAGGAGCGGCGCGCAGGACCAATTTGCGCCCGCTCGCTTCGCTGCTGCCTTACGTTAAGCGCTACCGCTGGCGGGTCATTGCTGCGCTCGGAGCCTTGATTCTTGCGGCGTTGACGACGCTCGTGGTGCCGATCGCGGTGCGGCGGATGATCGATTTCGGCTTTACCGCGCGCGGCCTGGCGCTGATCGACAGTTATTTCCTGGTCATGATCGGCGTCGGCGCGGTGTTGGCGCTGGCGAGCGCGCTCCGCTACTACCTCGTCACCACTCTCGGCGAGCGCATCGTCGCCGATTTGCGCGGCGACGTGTTCGCGCATGTAACCTCGCTGTCTGCCGCCTTCTTCGACGAAGCGAGAACCGGCGAGGTGATCTCCCGGCTCACCGCCGACACGACGCAAATCAAAGCGGCGGTCGGCAGCTCGGTATCGGTAGCGTTGCGCAACGTCGTGCTGTTTGTCGGCGCGAGCGTGATGATGGTTGTTAGCAGTCCGCGGCTTTCCCTTTTCGTGCTGGCGGCGATCCCGATCATCGTGCTGCCGCTTTACGCTTTCGGCCGGGCGGTGCGGCGACGTTCGCGGTTTGCGCAGGATACGCTCGCCGATGCCTCGGCTTATGCGGCCGAACTGATCGGCGCCGTGCGCGTTCTGCAGGCCTTCACCAACGAGCCGCTGGGCATCAAGCGGTTTCGCGATGCCGTGGAGCGTGCCTTTACCGCGGCGCGCGCGTCGATCCGCGCCCGCGCCATCCTCACCGCGATCGCGATTTTTCTCGTTTCGGCGAGCGTGATCGTGGTGCTTTGGGTCGGCGCGCAGGATGTGCTTGCGGCCAAGATGACGCCCGGCCGGCTCGGCCAATTCGTGCTCTATGCGGTGTTTGCTGCGGCAGCCCTCGGTTCGCTGTCGGAAACCGGCGGCGAAGTGGCGCAGGCTTCCGGTGCGGCGGAGCGGCTGTTTGAGATTCTGGCGATCAAGCCCGCTATCGCCCGGCCCGCACATCCGCTCGCATTGCCGCTGCCGGCGCGCGGCGAGGTCGCTTTCAAGGACGTACGCTTCTCCTATCCGACGCGGCCCAGCGTGTTCGCGCTCGATGGCGTTTCGTTTCACGTCGCGCGCGGAGAGAAAGTCGCGATCGTCGGCCCTTCCGGAGCCGGCAAAAGCACGATCTTTCATTTGCTGTTGCGCTTCTACGATCCCACAGCCGGTAGCGTCACACTTGACGGTATGCGACTTGCCGATCTCGATCCGGCGGAGCTGCGGGCGCGGATTGCGCTGGTGCCGCAGGACAGCGC
>JBAUGC010000176.1:0-2612 GCA_049679485.1 Xanthobacteraceae bacterium | reverse complement strand
GTGTTGTTCAAGATGGTTAAGGGCTTGGTCGCTCCGGGATCGCTCCAGTGACCGTTCCGCCTTCGAGCGTCCATGCTTAGCGCGATTAGCCGCGGCCGCCTGTTCCGCCTGCTGCCGCTTGGCGCGTTTTCGGACGGCCCGAAGATTGACGAGGTCAGCCATGAGAGACCCGCACTCACCCTGCTCAACTTCAACCCTTCCACCCATTTCGAGGCTGGTCGAAGCAATGCTAACGTGACGCCGATTATGCCGGCCCGCAGTGACGGTAATCACAGGTTTTACGATCTGCGACGATGCTGGCGATGGTCTTCCGCCGGGCACATCTTTCTAAGGCGTGCGGCGCGGGCGATGACATGGCGGCTTCGGCCGCCGACATGCTTGCGATTAGAAGTGGCCGACCGAAGGGAGGCGCCGCCAGGCAGCATGCCTCCTTTTGCCACATGTGGGCCAATTGCCGGCGTGGCGCTGCGTCGCGCCAGCCGGCATTTGAGGCACAAGAGGTAACGTTTGAACTTGCGGAGGGGCGTAGTGTTTCAGCTACGCCCGATTGCCGGCCGCGCGGATCAAGCTCGCCTGTGGCGGCTGTGGCTGTGGGTGTGGGTTCCACCCCGGCCGTGGGTGTGCGCGCCATCCGCCGGCAAATAAACCACTTGGCCGTGATGCACGCCACGCTCGGCGATGATGTGGTCGGCAAACTCCTTTACCTCGGCGCCGCGGCCTTTGAGTACCGTGACCTCCATGCAGTTGTCGTGATCGAGATGCACGTGCAGTGTAGCCTGCGCCAGATCGTGATGTTCGTGGTAGTCCCGCGTCAGGCGTTTTGGCAATTCGCGCTTCTCGTGTTCATACAGGTAGACGAGCGCGGCAACGCATGGCCGCGCGCGGTCGACTTGCATCGCGGCCTGCTGCAGGCCCGAGCGGGCGAGATCGCGTATAGCCTCCGAGCGGTTAGCGGAACCGCGCGTGGCAATATAGCGATCGAGCTCGGCGGCAAGATCGTCATCGACGGTGATGGTAACGCGCTGCATCGCACTCTCCCCGATGGCGGCGACGTAATGTTATCACCGCACGCGCTTTTTGCGGCACTTTTCACCGGCCATCAACCGCACAGATCGCCGTCATGCCTTGAATTTTTCGCGTCAGGCGACTTTAGTTTGATTTGAATACAAACCCAATCGGGCGACCTCGCAGCTCAGTTCCAGCAACGATTTTATGATCGAACCTCGACGCATCGGTCGTTTTCTGGCCGACAAAAGCTCGCGTCTTCTAGTTTTATAAATTTCCCAATTGTCTACGAGTTGGACCCGGTTACGGGAGTATGCACATCTATTGACAACGTCATACCAACCACAGCACGATATCAATTATCGCCGGACAAGCGCAGGGGTTGCTGGCGGGGCATGGGGGAAAGTACTTGAACATCGCCGATATCCTGCTGGACCACGCAGACTAGGTAGTCGTACGGGCGTTGTCGGGTTTCGTTTCTCCCCCAATAAGACGGGGGCATCTGTGTCGTTGCGTCCGCGTCTGCTGGCGTCAACGTCTGTTCTGATTTCGTCCCTTAGCATCGGCGCTTGGGCGCAGACGCCATCCCCAGCAGCGCAGCCTTTGCCGACGGACGAAGTCCCGGCGGCGATGCCCGCCGGGCCGCAGCCTTCGCCCGGAGGTGGAGGGCCGGCCCAGACCACGTCCGCACCGGTCCGGGCGCCGGCACAATCGGGCACTGCGGAGCTGCCGACCATCGAGGTCGGCGCCAAGCGTAAACCGCCGCGCTCGGCCCCAACGAACGAAGCAGCTCAGTCTGCAGCGCCGACGCCCTCGCCCTCGCCCTACGAGACTGGTGCTCCCAACATCGCCGGTGGCCAAGCGATTACACCGAGTATGGCGAGCCAAATGACGATTTCCGGCGAGGATCTCAACGCCCGGCCGGTCACGCGTCCTGGCGAAATTCTCGAAGCGGTTCCAGGCCTCTCCGTGGTGATGCATGCGGACGGCGGCAAAGCCAATCAATATTACCTGCGCGGCTGGAATCTCGACCACGGCACCGACCTCGCCACATTCTGGGATGACATACCGATCAACTTGCCCACCAATGCCCATGGCCAGGGCTACACCGATCTCAACTGGCTCATTCCGGAAACCGTCGGCGGACTGGAGATTCGCAAGGGGCCGTCATTCTGAATTTCGGGCTGCCGAGCGCCGCTCGCGAATTGCCTGAGTTTGCGGGTTGCAGCACTGAATCGACCGATGCCGCGAAATAATCGCCGCGCCAGCCAAGAGTGGTCCGCAACCAATCGGTCCAATGCAGCGTGCTCTCGGTATAGATTCCGACGTTGCCCTCGCCGACGTGGTCGTCGATATAGGGTGACAGAAGCTGGCGCTGATACGAATAGTTCAGCTGGGTGATGATGTCGTCGTAGCGCGTCTGCGCGCCGAACACCGTCTCGATTGGCACGCCCGCGACCGTGCCGACAAAGGTGCGCGAGGCGCCGCCGCCGCCGTAAACGCGATCATCGTGCTGGTGGAATTGATCGCCGTAGATCGGATCGGCGGTGTCATAGGTGTAGTTGTTCCACAGGTCCAGTGTGTATTTGACCAGATAGGCGTTGGCT
>JBAUGC010000175.1:0-14842 GCA_049679485.1 Xanthobacteraceae bacterium | reverse complement strand
CGATTACATCGAACGCTTCTACAATGCTAAACGCCGACACTCGACAATCGGCTACAGAAGCCCCATGGAGTTCGAGATGCAGGCGGGATTAGCTTAGGCAGGTGTCAACCAAACCGGGTGCAGGCCAAGGATGGTCGTTACAAAACGAATCACATGAAGGAGCCGTCCAACGCAAATTACCACGATCGGTTTGGATATCGCCAAGAACGTGTTCAAGGTTCGCGGCATCGGCGCGGCCGAGAGGGTCGTTGTCAGAAAGCAACTCCGCCGCAGCCAGGTGCCGGCGTTCGTTGCTTCGTTGCCACCGCGTCTGATCTGCATGGAGGCGTGTGCCACGGCACACTTTGGGCTCGCGAGCTGACGAGGCAAGCACAAGGGTCAGCGACATATTGCTGACGGCCGGGGTTGTTTGCGCTGCTCGTTGTTCGCCGCAGCTCTGCCCGCAGCGTTCAGATGGAATAAGGCACTGATTGAACTTTACCGGCGTCTCACCGCACGTCGGAAGGCACACAATGCAGCCATCATCGCCTGTGCCAGGAAGCTCTTGATCTACGCGAACACCGTCGTCCAACGCGGCACGCCATGGACCGAAAGACCGCTCGCTGGTTAATGGTTGTTACCCTTATTACAATCTTATAATCTTGACTTTCTCGCCGCTTCCACCCGAGATTTGTCCTGGTTTTGGCTAGTTTGAGGAATTCCGTCGATGTCAGACACCGTTGTCGTCCCCAACAATGACCCCGCCGCCATCGAGAGCGGCAACTCGTGGAACGGTCTGGACACCGCGGGCGCGCCCGTCATCGTCACCTTCTCCTTCCCAACCTCGCTGCCCGCCTATGACGAAACGATTGGCGGATTCACCCCGGCGACGGTTGCCAGCTTTACCCCGTTCACCGCGGCGGAGCAGACCGAGGCGCTCGCGGCACTAGGTCAATGGGCCGCCGCGTCCGGCATCGTCTTCGTCGAGGTGCCGCCGGGTGAGGGCGACATCACGTTCGCGAACGTCAGTTTCAGCACCACGACCACAGGGTCGTCGAACGGCGATTACCAGGGCGCCGGCGGCATCGGTTTTTATCCGTTCGGCGATTGGAGTTATCTCACCGGCAACGCCAGCTCGGGTTACGGCTTTACCAGCGACCTAGGTCCAGCCGGCGCCGTGTTCATGAACTCGGATTACATCAACAACGGCACGGTCGATCTCGGCACCCTGCTGCACGAAATCGGCCATGCCATTGGCATGAAGCACCCCGACCAGGTGGTCTATACCGCTGACGGCGTCGAGCACAACCAGGTGCTGGATCCGACGGAGAACAGCGCCTTATACACCATCATGTCGGAGACCGGAGACGCCGCCAACGATGCCAACGCCACCCTCTTCCCGCTCGACCAGCTTGCGGCCGCCGACCTCTATGGCCCCGCCGGGACCGGCGGTGTTGTAACCACGTCCGCCTCCGGCGTCAATTCGGTGTCAAGTTGGATCTGGGACGCCACCACCGACACACTGACCCAGACCGCTGTTTCCGCCAACGAGACCATTCACGGCACCTCGGTCAACGACATCATCTACGGCTACGATTATGGCGGCAGCGTTCCTACCAACGGCACCATCGCCCTGTTTGGCCTGGACGGCACCAACATACTTTATGCTGGCTCTGGCACCACTGCTCTCTACGGCGGCCCTGACGCCAACACTCTGGTCGGCGGCGCCGGCAATGACAGTTTTTACGTCTACAGCAATCAGACCACAGTCACAGACGCCTACACCACCGGTGACAACACACTCTACGCCAGCGGCGTAAACGCGACGCTGCCGGAAAACGTCGATACGCTTTTCCTCTACGGCAGCGGCCTAACCGGCACTGGCAACGATCAGGATGACAGCATCTTCGGCGATGGCGTCTATTCGAACACTCTGATCGCCGGCTCGGGCAACGACTACATTGTTGGTGGCGGCGGCGGTAACACACTGGTTGCCGGCACCGGCATCGACACGATGTATGGCGGCACCGGCGCCAATACTTTCATGTTCGCGCCCGGCGACGCGCCGGTCAACAACCCGAACGGGGTCGACTATATCGGTGATTTCAAGCCTGGCACCGACAAGCTCGATTTTTCCGCCTTTACGGAAGCTGGTCATGAGCTTGCCTTCATCGGCACCGCGCCGCTCACCGCCCCCGGCCAGGTCGATGAATTCACCTCGGGCGGCTACACCTTCGTTGAAGGCGACGTCACCAGCCCCGGCGGCGCTGACTTCGAAATCCAGATGTCCGGCAGCCTCAACCTGCAAGCCACCGACTTCGTCTTCTCATCCGGCCCCTGCTATCTCACGGGGACCCGCATTCTCACGCAGGATGGTGAAGTCCCGGTCGAAAGCTTGTCGATCGGCGATCGCGTGGTCACCCACGACGGCCGCGCCGAGCCGATCAAATGGATCGGACGGCGCAGCTACAGCGGGCGCTTCGTCATGGGCCGCACGGATATTCTCCCGATCTGCATCAAGGTCGGCGCGCTGGACGAGAACGTGCCGAGTCGCGACCTCTGGATTTCACCGAACCATGCCATGTATCTCGACGGCCTGTTGATCGAGGCCAAGGACCTCGTCAACGGCGTCTCCATCGCGCAGGCCGACCGCGCGGACAACGTCGAGTATTTCCATATCGAGCTGGAAACCCATGACGTCATCATCGCCGAAGGCGCGCTTTCCGAGACCTTTATCGACGACGACAGCCGGTTCATGTTTCACAATGCGCGGGAATATCACGCGCTCTATTCCGATGCTGTGGCGGCACCGGCGCAGTATTGCGCGCCACGTCTGGAGGACGGGTTCGAGGTCGAGGCAGCGCGACGACGCATTGCAGTACGTGCGGGACTCGTTTCAGACGAAGTGACAAAGGGCGCTGGCGGCCTGCGTGGCCATGTCGATCTCGTCACGACGCACTCAATCGCAGGCTGGGCGCAGAATGTCGCGCATCCGGAGGCGCCGGTCTGTCTGGACATCTTTGCCGGCGGCCTGCTGGTCGCCCAAGTTTTGGCCAACCGTTATCGCGAAGACCTTCAGAAAGCCGGCACGGGCAGCGGCCGCCACGGTTTTGAGTTCACTCTGCGGCCTGACCTTGTTGTTGCTCCCGATGCAGTGGAAGTGAGGCGCTCGCTTGACGAAGCACTCTTGCCCGTCTCCGAACAGGCGAGAAGGATCGGCTTATCAATAGCAGTGTAGCGTCGCGGCCGGTACTGAATGTTGGATTCTAGCCCCTTCGCTGCATTTAGTGCGGAGGCGCTGCGATGTCTGTAATTCTCCCATAGCCCACCAAGGCCGAACGGCTGGCGTCTTTCATGGCGATTGCATAGGGCTGCTTGGCCCTCTGCCCCTTGATCGTGAGCTGAGCCCCGAGACGTCCTCCAAAAATGGGTAGAGTCCATCACCTCTGAGGGGTTGAAGGCCCGCATCGCGGCAGTTTGCGAGACGTACGGCGATGGCGGTGAGCCCGGAAGAAGTGCTCCCCTACATCGAGACGTCGGGACGGCGGAATAACAAAGCGTACGCGAAGCTGGGCATTCTCCACCGGCGAGCTACGGCGCATTGCCGGAGGCGCGAATAAACGGAGGATAATCACCGAGGCATCAGCGTTTCGACGAAATGTCTCAACTGTCAGCATTCCCCACCGTTCGCTTGGACTCAAAGCGAGCAGCGCAACGGGCCAACATTTGGGGGGTCAATTTTGGACGCCGATGCCCGGCTCAGGGGATCAAAATTGCGCGCCGAATGACACCTTGGTCGGTCGCAACGGTCAGCAAGCCAAGGTCGCTCGAGCCGCTAAAGCGTCCGGTGTTGGCCGAGTAACGCGTGGCTGGAATCTGATCCCAAGCAAAGAGCGTCAGCGTAACGTCAGTGATCTTCATGGGCGCGTCTCGATCGCTGTTGGAGCGTCAATTTCGGCGCGGCGAGTTGCTACCCTCCAACTCGGAAGTATCACCGCAAGGTTCATAATATCTCTCACGGGCGATAAGTGGCATAAGCCTTGTGGCGGGCGAATTCCGCCTCTTTTTGGGGGAGGTCACAGTGCTTCCTGCGCCTGAATCGGCCTGCTTTCTCATCGCCGATATCTCTGGCTATACGAGCTTCCTGGCTGGCGTCGAACTCGATCACGCACAGGACCTTATCGCCGATCTCATGGACACGGTGGTCAAGGGCCTCAGACCGCCGTTCCGCCTTGCCAAATTCGAGGGCGATGCCGCTTTCGTCTACGCAGTGACTGCGAAGGTCGACGGCTCGATGCTGCAGGACATTATCGAGTCGGCCTACTTCAAGTTCCGCCGGCGCCTGCGCGACATCAAGCAGGCCTCGGCTTGCGAGTGCAAAGCCTGCGCTGCGATGGGCGATCTCGATTTCAAGTTCGTCCTCCATCACGGCGAGATGGTGAAGCAGAAGATGGGCGGGCGCGAAGAGCTTGCCGGACGTGATGTGATCCTCGTCCACCGGCTCCTCAAGAACACGGTAAGCGAGAAGATCGGCAGCCGCGCCTATGCGCTCTACAGCGATGCCTGCATCCAGACGATGGGCATCGACCCGGTGGCGCAAGGACTTGTGGAGCATCACGAAACCATCGACATCATTGGCGACGTCACGCTCTGGCTGCGCGGCCTCGAGGAGGCGTGGCAGAAGGAGAACGAGCAGACGCGCGTCGAAGTCACCCGAGACGACGCCTACGCGATTCTCGAGTTTGATATCGCCGCGCCGCGCCAGGCAGTATGGGAATATTTCACCGTTCCCGGCCAATGGCAGAAATGGTGGCCGACTGACGGGATCATCGAGCATTCAGACAATCGCCGCAGGGGTGTTGGCACCAAGAATCACTGCATGCACGGCAAGGACGCGATCATTGAGGAATTACTCGATTGGCGACCGTTCGACTACTTTACGGTGAGCACCCTTCTTCCGATGCCAGGCGCGCCGAAGGTGGTGATGACTCGCGCCTTCCAGGACGGGCCGAACGGCACGACGCGCTTAGAAATGCGGATCGCCAAACCCAAGCCGAACGACGCGGCGTTCGTCGATCAGATCGCACCGAAGTTCAAAGAAGACGTGACCAATGCGATTGGAAGTTTGCGACAGATATTGGAAGGGCAGACTTCCATCGCGGTGATTGACGAACCAGCTCTGATGCCTTCGCAGGAGCGATTCCTGACCGAGCCGGTCAAATAAGCGCAACAAGCCGAACAATGGTTACACCACCCTTAGCTTTGCGCTGACGTTGATCGACTTGTCTAAAAGACGCGCGACGGCAGTTCCGCATGGCAAGATATGTTAACGATGTACGACCGGTTCGCATCCCATCGATGAGCGAGAGACTCAAGCCGACTGGACCGACGTTTCCTTCAAAAGCTTCCAGACAACGGCGGGACGAAGCGGCGTTTCGCGTACCCGGGCGCCGGTATGAGCGATCGCGTCAGCAACCGCATTCGTGACCGCCGCATGAGCGCCGATAGCACCGCCCTCGCCGACGCCTTTCACGCCAAGGGGGTTCAGATTTGAGGGCGACACGAGATGGCTGATCTCGATCGGTGGCAGATCGAGGCTGGTTGGCAGCGGATAGTCGAGCAAGCTCGCCGTCAGAAGCTGTCCCTGCTCATCATAAACAAGCTCTTCAAGTAGCGCGCCGCCGGCCCCCTGGGCGATTCCGCCGGCGATCTGGCCTTCCACGATCATCGGGTTGATCATCCGGCCGCAATCGTTCACCACGACGTAGCGCGAGAGCTTTACATCCCCGGTTTCGCGATCAATATCGACTTCGGCCACGTGCACTCCATATGAAAAGGGCGACTGCTTCTTCTCGAAGTAATAACGAGCCTCCAAGCCCGGCTCCGTGCCCGACGGCCGATTGCCGCCCGGCCGCGCCGCCTGTGCAAGTTCGGCAAGTGTGTAGCCTTCGTCCGGGACACCAACGATGCGGGCAACGCCGTCTTTCCATTCCACATCGGCGGGACTGGCTTCGAACAGATGCGCGGCCACCTGGATCGCCTTGTCGCGAACGCGCTGAGCTGCCCCGTATGCAGCCGAACCCGCCATGACTGCATTGCGACTGGCGTAAGTTCCAACCCCGAACGGGATGCGGGCCGTGTCACCAAAGCCGACGCTCACTCGCTCCAACGGCACGTCAAGTTCATCGGCGACGATTTGAGCGAGCGCCGTAGCCGATCCTTGGCCCTGCGGGGCAGCACCACTGACGACGCTGACGTTGCCGTTCCCCTCGACGCGAACCTCCGCCCCCTCGTAGGGACCGATGGCCGCCTGCTGCACGTACACGCAAATCCCGACGCCACGCAGCCGGCCCTCGCTTCGCGCCCGCAATTGAGCCTTGCGAAAGTCGATGTAGTCGGCCTTTGCCAATGCCTGCCGCAAAGCCGCGGGGAAATCCCCTGAATCGTAGCATACGGCAGCTTCAACGTTAACGAGCCCGGTGTTGTATGGCAGAGCCTCCGGCGGCAGAAGGTTCTTCAATCGCAACTCCGCAGGATCGATGCCGAGCTGATGGCTCGCAATATCGAGAAGCCGCTCGCGCGCATAAGTCCCCTCGGGGGCACCGGCGCCGCGGTAAGTCGAGGTCGGGCTCTTGTTCGTCAGGGGGCAGATCACTTCCGCGAAATAGCTTTTGATGTTGTACGGTCCGGGCAGACCGGTGATTGCCAGCGAAGCATTGACGATTCCCAGCGTACGAACATAAGCACCCTGATCGCTGATGATTTGGCCACGCATGCCGAGGATCGTGCCGTCGGCTTTGAGTGCCAGTTCAAGATCGAATGTCATCTCGCGCGCATGTACGCTGCCAAGGAAATGTTCCCTGCGATCCTCGATCCATTTGACCGGCCGATTGAGGCGCGTCGCGGCAAGCGGGATCAGAATGTCCTCAGGATAAATGTCGCACTTAACGCCGAAACCGCCGCCGACATCGGGTAGGATGCATCGGATGCGCTGTTCTTCCATGCCGAGCATGGCTGCGGTGATGCGCCGCGCGGTATGCGGCCATTGACCCGATGTCCATATGGTCAGTTCCCCGCTCACCGGATCCGGGCTCGCCAGGATGCCGCGGGTTTCCAACGGCACGCCCGTATAGCGCTGCATGCGAAGGTGATCGCGCACCACGTAGTCGGCGTGCTCGAAGGCGGCTTTTACGTCGCCGAAACCCTGCGTCCAGCGTGCCGCGACATTTCCGGGCGCGGTAGCGTGCAAGGATGGCGCCCCTGGCGCGCGCGCGGTGTTGGCGTCACTCAAAACAGGCAATGGGTCATATTCCACTGCTGCGGCTTCGAGGGCTTCCTCAGCACGGGCGCGATCCGATGCCACGACGATCGCCACCGGCTCCCCGACATACCTGACGACTTCGCGAGCCAGTGGATATTGTGCGCAGGGCAGCAGAGACGGGACGCCGACCACGACCGGGATCGTCGGCGGGTTCTGCCAAATATCGCCAAGGCAAAAAGCGTCGACCACGCCGGGCGCGGCGCGCACTGCGCTCAGATCGACTTTGCGAATTCGCGCGTGGGCGTGAGGGCTGCGCAATACAGCCGCGTGCAAAATTCCCGGCAGGCGCAGATCATCGACGAAACTTGCCTGGCCACGCAGCAGACGGGGGTCTTCGAGACGCGGGACCCGCGCCCCCATCATCTTTGCCCCCATTTTCAACGCTCCCAAAAGCGATCGGCTTTTGCGACGGCCTTCACCATGTTTAAGGGGGCCGGACGCATTGCGCCCCTGAGAGCGCGCGGTCGTGCAAATCGTTGGCGAGACGGCGATGAATCCTATTGCATGCGGACCATTTTGCCGCCTTCGATTGTTACGATCGTCGCTTTGCGGACCGCGTACCCGTCCGGATTGACGGTGTTTGCGCCGGTCAACGGCGCCTTGGCGTCCTTCAGTTGCGCCCAGCAATCGCGGATCGCGGTCCGATCGGCCTTAAGGTCATGACCGGCGACAGCGCGCTGGCGGATACATTCACGCGTCAAATAAAGTGTGTCATATGTCAGCGCGCCGACATTGGTGGGAGGATTTTTAAAGCGCGTTTCATATTCGCGTGACCAGGCAGCGATCGTTGGATCTTGATCGCCGGCGAAAAAGTCCGTGACGCTCATAATGCCGTTAGCGTCGGCGCCAGCCAGCGCGTTGAAGCGGTCGCTCATGACCGCAATTCCCGCCACGATCGGCTGTTTCATTCCTTGCCGCCGTATCTCTTTCACGACATGCGCGGATTCAGTGTACAGCCCACACAGCACCACCCCGTCCGGGTTTAGGCCGCTCGCCTTGGTGACCTGCGCGGAGAAATCGATGTCTCCAGTTTGAAATGTAATCGTGTCGAGGATCTTGACGCCAAGCTTTTCGAGCGCCGGGGGGAAAACCCGCGTGCACTCGCTATTGGAAACCGCATCCTTGGCATCGACCAAAATAACGACGCTTTTGGTCGAAGGGTGTTTATCGAGCCACGCTTTCACGAGAGAGCCATCGAGCTTGTCCGCGGTCGTAGCGAAGCCAAATGCCCAGGGGCGATTAGCGGTGGCGATTCCCGGCTTCGCGGCCGTCGGCGTGATGATCGGCGTTTCCATCCGATTGGCGACCGGCAGCGCGACTTCACTCTCGCTGCTTGACATCGGTCCGACGATAACTGCGACTTGATCGGAATCGATGAGCTTGCGCGCGACGCTGATAGCCTCCGTGCCGCTCCATCGCGTGTCATAAATAAACGGCACAAGCTTGCCCGCGGCGCCGCCAAGGTCGCTGTACTTTTCCAGGAACATATCGACCGCTACGCGTTGCTCCTGGCCATATCTTGAACCCGCTCCAGTTAGCGGCATGAGGATGCCGATGCGCACATCGGCATGGGCGGCGTGCGCGCCCATGATGAGCGTCGCGATCAAAAGTAGCATTCGATACATGACTTACCTCCGACTGTGGTTATAGTTGATCAGGTGTTTCCCGGAGCGTCATTAAACTCAGCGTCCCTAAGCCAGGTGGTCCTCCCGGATTATTTCAGCCCCAACGCGATATTCGACCTCGTCGAAAAAGAAGCGCTTCGATCGCGAGAGATAGACCCGGTTGTCCGCACCTAGTGCCTCGCCCTCGGGAGTAGCGTTGTCGGCATTCATCTCCGCTTCATCGACAAACCACGATTCCGAGAAGCCATCGATATGGACGTCCAAAGCGGCAATTCCGTGCGGTGGAGGTATCTCGGCGTTGACGTAGAGCTGGCAGTACCGCTGCGGGCCTCGCTGGAGCTTTTTCAGCAGCTCGGCGTGGACATTGACCCAATGCTGAATGAATTGTTCGTGACTCCATTCGCGCTTCCTTACGAGTGGCACGAGCCGTTTCAGCATCCCCTCACCTGTCGCATCATCGAGCAGCACGTTGGTAATCCGTTGTTCGTCGAATAGGTAGATCGCCATAGCGCCCACATGGCTTCGAAGATGCTGCAGATAAGTCGGCGTTCGGACGCGACCTAAAATCTCGGCCGCCTGCTGCGGCGGGCCTTCGAGCCACAATTCCTCAATGCCATCGAGCTGCAGATCAAGCTGCGGAGTGCCAGGCGGCCAAACGCGATCCAGATGCAAGCGGTATTGGACGTAGCGCCAGCACAGCTCGGCACCCGTTATCAATGCCGGGGTCTCATCAGCCCAGATTTGAACGAACTGCGCATGAGTGACGTCGCTTCGTCGCGCCAGCAAGGTGAGCAGTTTGATCATATGCCGGCTCCGCGGCAGATAGACAGAGGCGGCCTCGCATCGCTCATTGCGGAGCCTCGCCGCGGACCCACGTGCGGTGGACATACCGGATGTCGTTCTCTATGTCGAAGGGCGTGCCGCGATGCAGCGTGCACCTGTTGTCCCAAACGAGAATGTCGCCAGCCTGCCATTTGTGCCGATAGACGAACCTACCCTGTGTCGCGAACGCGATCAGCTCGTCGATCAGATCCATCGCCTCCGCCTCCGGCATGCCGATAATGCCACGGATGACGATGCTGGCGCTGACCCAGAGCGACTTGCGCCCGTCGTGCACGTGGCGACGAACGAGCGGGTGGATCACGTCGGGAAGCGCCTCAAGCTGTTCCCTGCTTGCTTGGCGGCCGCGCTTTGCCATCAGCTTGCTGAAGCTGTGCTGGACCGTCAGGCCGTCAAGTTGCTTTTGCCGCTCTATCGGCAACGCGTTCCACGCCGCACAAACGTCGGCCAGCAATGTGTCCGACCCTTCCTTCGGCACTTCCAGCGCGTAGAGCATGGTGCAGAGCGCCGGATTGCGGTGATAGTTCATGTCGGTGTGCCAGTTCAGACCGGCGGCGGGATCGCCGATCTTGCGGCCGTTCACGACCTTGTTCGAGATCACGTAGATTTCCGGATATTCCGGATCGCACCATTCCGGATAATCGTTTCCGGCCGGATCGCCGAAAATCCTTGTAAACGCCACTTGCACCGCCTGGTCGAGCGATTGGCCTCGCAGCACGACGGCGCCGTGACGAAAAAGCAGTGTTGCAACTTCGGAAAGGGTCTGCCGATCGGCTGAGGCAATGTCGACGTCAAGGATCTCGACACCGAAAGCCGGCATCAACGGCCGGGTCTCAAGCTGGATGGTGTCGCCGGGTGAATTCATCAGAGGATCCTTTGTCTGCTCAATCGGTCCGTGGACGTTGCTGAGACGCGCCGCGCGTGGCCCGCGCTGCCTTTAGACCGGCTCCTCACCTCGTACCCAGGTGCGATGAACGAGGCGAATGTATTTGCCTTTGTCGAACGGCGTGCCGCGATGCAAGGTGCATCGATTGTCCCACACAAGGATGTCGCCGACCTGCCACTTATGGCGGTAGACGAACTGGTCCTGAGTAGCAAACTCCATCAGCTCCCGGATCAACTCCTTACCGGTGGGATTTGGCACATCCACGATGCCATTCGGCGTGGTCGTCGAGAGCCCCCAAAGCGCCTTACGGCCGTCGGCAGGGTGCCTGCGAACGAGCGGATGAAACACGTCCGGGTATTCGCGCCTTTCGTCTTCCGTCAAAGTCCGGTTCGACCGCGCAGCAAGGTTGGCATAGCTATGATGCACCTTAAGTCCGTCGATTTGCCGCTGGCGTTCCTGCGGCAAAGCGTTCCATGCGGCGCAGGTGTCAGCAATGAGCGTGTCCGAACCTTCGGGCGGAACCTCGAGCGCATGCAGGCAGGTGTAAGCCGCCGGCCGGCGCTCGTAGTTAAGATCGGTGTGCCAGGCGGTGCCGGCTTCCGGATCGCCGATGGGTTTGCCGTCGACGATTTTGTTCGAGATGACGAAAACCTTGGGTTCGTCCGGAACGGTAAATTCCAGCTGGGGATTGGCCGCCGGTTCACCAAACAGGCTGGTGAAATCCACCTGCTCGCCCGGATTCAAGCGCTGCCCGCGCAACACGATGGCGCCGTGATGCGCAAGCGCGGTCGCCAGGCCACTCAGTGCTTCGCGATCGGCTGTCTTGACGTCAACGCCGGTGATTTCCACTCCAAAGCTGCCGACAAGAGGGCGAGTATCGAGCTGCTCGGAAATTGCAGCCGTTGATCCCATGGATACCTCCGATTATAGAATTCCGCGAAAGCTCCGCGCACACCGGCTGATGATATTTTTACCATGCCTCTCTTGCTGCCCACAGCGCCGTCAGACCGATGACCATCATAGACCGCGTCAATGGATTTTGCTTCTTGCGATGGCAGAAGTGCAACTTTGACGCCGGCGCCGCATGAGCTTGCTGCGGCTGGAAGGCGTATCCGTCCGTTACGGCAAGAGCCAAGCCTTGAGCGACGTATCGCTGAGAGTCGAAGCCGGCGAAATTGTCACGCTGATCGGCGCCAACGGAGCGGGAAAAAGCACCTTAATGCGCGCCATCATGCGTCTCGTGCCGCTCTACGCCGGCACGATTGAGTATGACGGCCGCAGGCTGGACGCGTTACGCACGCACAGCATCGCGCAGATGGGGATCGCCTATGTGCCCGAAGGTCGGGGCGTTCTGCGCGAGCTTTCAGTTCGGGAGAACCTCGTTCTCGGCACGTTTGGAAGCCGCGACCGCGCGGAATCGAAGGATAAGCTTGAGACGGTCTTGTCGCGCTTTCCTGCTCTTGCCGAAAGGCTGCAACACCTCGCTGGAAATCTGTCGGGCGGCCAGCAACAGATGTTGGTCATTGGGCGCGCATTGATGGCGAATCCAAAGCTGTTGCTCCTCGACGAACCGTCGCTCGGCCTTGCGCCTCTCATTGCCGAAGAAATCTTCCGAATTGTTGCCGAGCTGGCAAAGGCCGGAGTGACGGTTCTCCTGGTTGAGCAAAACGCCAATGCCGCACTGAAATTGGCAAACCGGGCATACGTACTCGAAACAGGACGAATTGTGCTCGCGGGCGATGACTTGCGTTCAAACAAGAAAGTTCGCGAAGCGTATTTCGGGGAATTGTCCTCCGACCCATAACAACCGCAGCCTGATCAGACCCGAAGGTCTCATTAAAGCATGAACCTATTAACGCGAATCCGCAGCCGTATTGATGCGAGCTGGATCGAGGCTTGGTAGTTGGCCGCGAGGTTGTCGTAGCGCGGCGCGACCCGTCGACACTGTTTGATCTTGTTGAAAAGCGTTCGACCAAGTTGCATGCACGGCAGACGCCTCAGGTCCGCTTTCGGGGGCGAAGCGGACATGTGCCGGCGGCCAAAACCGGCTGGATCAGTCGAAAATGAGACCCAACCCGGACATGGTCTACCTGCGATCGGCGCGGGCCTTTTGGCACCAAGCACTCGGAAAGGAGCCTGGCCCATTACATTCGTCTTGGAGCTACATCGCGCCATTCATAATCGCTTTGGCCTCGCCTTCCTTTGACACACGTCGGCGCGATAATTTCGAGCCCTCTCTCAAAGCAGCGTGCGCAATGCAGGGGAACGAACACTGCAGGGGAACGTTACTTGCCAACGCAAGGCAACCGCAGCGAAGTCAGTTCATAGGAGCATTCCTTGGGCAACAACAAGAATCCGAACCAAAAGCAACCGGGCAAAAAGGAGCCCGGAAAGTTCCATTACAATCCAGGAAACATGTCCGGAAAGACCACCGACACCAGCAAAGATGAGTCTGAGCAATCCAGCGCTGATAGGATACACAGTCGTCATGAGCAACAAGACAAAAAACTGTCGATAGCTGATAAGTAAGGTTGGTAATTGTCTAGCAGCCTGATCGCGACCGGCGCGCCGACCGTCGTCCTATGGCAAGGTCGCAAGATCACGCGCTGTCCGGTCGGCAACAAGGGCTTCATCAATCGTTTCGTCGAGCGAATTGACCTCCCGAATCTAGTAGTTCAACCAAGTGGTGGACGTGCCGCCGTCGTTGGACAATGAGGAACCGTTACTATGACCTCATAGCCCGTCGTCGAGCGTTCTTTTGCAAGCGTCGCATTAATTTGGCGCGCCAGCGTCTCGACAATTCGGGTACCGAATCCGGTATGCTGAGTACCTAGGTCGGCATCGGGTTGAGCGGCGGCAGGGCCCTGCCCCGGGTCGGATACGCTAAGCGAGAAATTATCCGCATAATTCTTCAGCCCGATGTACAAGTTTCCGCTTTCACCAGGCGGTCTTGCATGCTGAATTGCGTTCGTGATCAGTTCGTTCAAGATAAGTGCGAGCGAAACTGCCACGTCGGTGGAGATGATGAGCGGATCGGCATCGACGACAAGCAGCCATCGCCGATCGGGACTGCTCGATGCAGCCGCAATCTGCTGACAAAGATCAACAATGTAACGGTCAAGCACCACGGTTCCGATATCGTCATATTTGTGAAGCTGTTGATGAACCGCAGCGATGGCCGCGACACGCGCAGCTGCGCTGTTGAACTGACTAGCTGCGGGCCCGGCTGTCTTGGCTTGCAGGTAGAGAAGGCTGGACACAATTTGCAAGCTGTTCTTAACCCGGTGATCGACTTCTTTCATCAGCAGGTCTTTTTGCCGTACGCTTTCCTCAAGGGCGCGTTTTGCCTTTTCGAGTTCTTGTCGTTCGTTAAGATCGCGTAGTGATGCTAGTTCGTCGAATAGGCGCGGCCCCATTTCACATTGGCCGGCTTCCGTATCCACCATCAGCATGTGAGCGAGCTCTTCATGCTCGCGCAGCAGCTCTTTCACGTCGTCTTCGAGAGCTAGCTCCGGGTGCATCAATGTCCAATAGTGAGCCGAACGGATAAAGGTCAGAAACCCGATCAGCAATTCGAATTTTTCGCCGCCGAGAGAGATACGCAGTGCGTGCTTTGCTCGAACCGCGCGCGCCGGCTGAAGAAAAAGCACGGTGGCGGCAGTCAACAGGTCATCGTCGTAAGAGGTTTCGGGTGAGGGCCAATCGATCGGCTCTGTAATGGCTTCCAGTCGAGCAAGCGCCGTATTGGTGCGTTCCTCAGCAGGTAGGGATCGCTGCAGCAGACGAATGACTTGGTGTATGGTCATTGCCTCCGCATTCGGGTCGCCCGCCGCCCGACCAAGCCCTAACAAGAAACCACAGTGTCGGGTAATGCAGTAACGCACTTCGCAAAAGCGGGACAGATAGACGAAAAGACGCTCCTTGAAGAGCGTTGGGATAGGGGCGTCCAAATAGGCCGATTTGGCGAACGCCCATAATTCGCGAATGACGTATGGGGCGTCGGGAGCAGAGCGAAAAAAATTCGGAACGAGGCCGAAGCGGGCGGCCACCTCACGTTCGAAGTCTTGTGGTCCCGGTAGTCTGAACAGATTTTCCGCTTCGATAAGTGGGTCTCTGCCGGGGTTAGGCTGCCAAGCGGAATGGCAGTTCATTGAAGTAGTAGGCTTGATCGGGTGTGGCGCCGGCAAGGCT
>JBAUGC010000174.1:0-3101 GCA_049679485.1 Xanthobacteraceae bacterium | reverse complement strand
GCGCGAAGATGTCGCCGGGCGCGGCACGGTCACGGATGCGCGACCCGATCTGCAGCAGCGCCTCGTCGCAGCCGAGGTGCCCGTAGACCTCATTGAGTTTCTTGAACTGATCGAGACCCAGCAACAGGACGCTCATCTTGTTGTCGGAGTCTTTCAACACATTGCCGACGTCGTTCTGGAATTGACGCCGGTTGGGCAATTGGGTCAGCGGATCGCGCATGGCGATGGTTTGCGCCTGAAGCTCGGCCGCCACGCGTTTCGCCCGTTCGCCGCGCTGGTCGCTGATGCGGCGGGCACTGAACACCACCAGCGCGACGCCGAAAAAATACGTGAACGACGGCTGCTCGGCTTGGGTGCCGAAAACCTTCTGCAGGATCACCATGCCGCCCCAGTCAATGACAGCCATGTAGGCCACGAGGCAGATGGACAAAATCACCAATACGTCGACGATCTCCCGCCCGTCCGCAGCGGACAGCGTGAACGGAACGAACCGCCTGGCTGGCTTGCTCAACAGCGACCTCGGTAGAACCACCTAGCCAAAGAGGCTTCACTTTGCCAAAGAGGCTTCACTTTTTCATGAATCAAAAAACCAGATCGCAATCCCCGTTTGGAATTTGTTTACCAAACGCCGTCGCCGCCGGCGCGACCCGTCGGCTCCTTCTCCCCGCGTGTGGGGGAGAAATGAACACGCGACATCGTTCTCGCGACGTGTTCCGCGCCCGAGGTTTGCCTCGTCATTGCGAGGAGCGAAGAACCGTAGAGTGGGTTAGCTGCCAACGGGTCCGGCCCGAAGTGGCCGGCCCGATGACAAGCTCCGCAGCGTAACCCACCATGCTGAGCGGCGGGTTTCGCTTCGCTCTACCCACCCTACAAGGCGCTTCGCTTCGCAATGACGACTAAGAAAACAAAAAGGGAGGCAGAACGCCGACAAACGTGTGTCCAAACCTCCGCGCCGTCATCGGGCGCGGCGCGCACCTGCGGGTGCGCTCGCCTGTCGGCGTTCCACCGCGGCTCTAGCTTAGGCGACCGAACGCCACCGCTCAGCTTCAGGCCATGCTTCCTGGGACGCGACAGGACGCTCGATCCGGTAAGCCCGCTCCAACCGGGGAGCGGAGACCTCGCGCTGTTCCACGGGCGTTACCCGCGCCCGTCTGTCCCAGACCAGGGAACGCACCTCCCAGACCGGTCGTAGTGCCGGTCGGATGATGCCCAAAGCCGCCCGGGAACGGAGTGCAAATCCGCCCGCGGGCACCGCACTCGCTCCACCGTCAGGAGTGCCCTCGCGATGGCGTCCCTTACATGAGCGAGATTCGCTGAATCTTGTACCTGAAAGCAGGACGAAAGTCAATGGAAGCGCGACGGCTCGGAGTAGATTCACGGGTTGGGCCGCGCGCAGCACGGCGGCACAAGACGGAGCAGTTTTCCTTCTGAAACGAACCCGCTGGTCCGCCGGCCCTGGCAACGTCCCGGAACAGACCACCAAGACCGGGAATTGTCGTCGCCGATGGTGCCCAATAATTCCGTTACAGGGTGCCGGCGAGCTCAGCGCGTCGATCTTGAGCGATCATCCACTGACGGCTGTCCGGCAGACTTTCAATCTCTTTGCCGTTCATACGGGGTAGCTCGGCGTGAGCCGAAAGCGACGGCTGCAACTGCGGCGAGTCCACCACCAGCGTGTCGAATTCGCAAAGCATGGGAATGCTAATGACAGGCTCGCCGGGAACGCGCTCCGTTGGATTGTACCACGTGCGCCGCACCGCGGCCTTTTGCTTGAGCGCATCGGCGACATATTTGCCTATCTCCTCCCCCGCCAGCGGCGCGAGCTGGTTGTGACGATCGTATTGGTATAATTGCGGACAGAAAAACAGGACGTGAATGCGTGGATCGTAGTCCTCGACGACAAGGAAATGCCGCCGCCGCAGCGAACGCCATCGCTTCACGATTTTCCGCTCCTGCGTCACCAGCGCCACCCGCAGCCGTTCAGCGCGCGGGCCGACCACGGTGCCCCCCTCCAGCAGAATGATCCAGTCCCTGTTCGCCACGTTGTCCGGATGGATTGGTATGTAACGATAGGGATTGCGTTTTCGGAGCAAGGCCATGTTGCGAGTCCTGATCACAAACGTTCGCACGCGCACGCGAGCGCGGATCACGTAAGCTAAACGGGTTGATGGCCCCGCGATTACTGTACGGCTTGCAATTTAATTTTCTTTGAATCCAAGCTTACGCCCGTCGCAGCATCGCCGCGGCTTTTTCCGCGATCATGAGCACGGGCAGAAAGTAAGTAGCCCGGATTGAGCGCCAGCGAAATCCGGGATCAACGGCGAGGCACGCCCCGGATTTTTCGTTTCACTCAATCCGCGCTACGCCAGCCACAATTCACAAATCCTCTAGGCGGACGCCGCGACCGGAGCGTAGGCTCCTGCGCGCCTTCTCGATCCGGCGCAAAAAACGCGGATCGTTCTCAAGCCGGTATTCGAACCAGTCATCCTCCGACTCAAACCCGATCAGCACGCCGGCCGGCTTGCCGTGCCGCGTAATCACGATGTCGCCCTTTGCCGCTTCGCGCAACAGATGCGACAAATCATCCTTCGCCTCCGAAAGCGGCACCGCTTTCACGCGGGATTTCCGAATCGAGCCAGTCATGCTGCAGCATCCGTTTTGCTTACGATCGCCAGAACCTCGACGGTCGAATTTGAAACATCATGGAACACGCGCACGTCGTCTACGCGAAGTCGGTATTGCGGACGATCAAGCCCGCGCAGCCGCTTAATCCGGCTGCGGCTCGTCTTCGTCGACTGATGCCTTAGATGTGTTTCGAGCGCCGCTCGCACCACCGTTCTGACGCTAGTCTTGAGGTTTTTCAGGTCCTCAACGGCCTCGGGAGCGAGCAAGATCGCAAAAGGCATTTTGGCTAGATTATAGCCAGATTGTTAAATCGTCAAATTTCAACAAGCGCGACGGCTCCCACGCCGCTTTCACCGCCGCCGGCCGCTTAATCGCCGCACGCCCCTTCCACCGCGCTACGCGCGGTCCCCCTCGCCCGCTGCGCGGGGCGGAAAACTAAAACACGTCGCAGCCCGGCAGCCCGCACGAGATCAGCT
>JBAUGC010000173.1:0-11768 GCA_049679485.1 Xanthobacteraceae bacterium | reverse complement strand
GCGTGGCAATGGAGCTGAGAAACGCGGCGATGCGTCGCAGCGCCAGCGCGATTAAGAGAGAGTGCGGCAACGCGGCCACAGTCAGTCGGCGCCGGGTCGAGGCCAGATATGCCGCAACCGCGCAACCGCGCAAGCGGGCCGGGCCCGTTAGTCTACTGAGTCGGAAAATCAGGGGCGCTCGTATGCGTGCCCACGCCCCTTGGGGGAGAGGGCTGCTCGGCGCTTCAACGACAAAGGATGGGTGAGGGGTCTGGGCCGCGACCCCTCACCGGACCTCGTTTGTTAAGAGGCCGGCGACGCCCTCTCCCGCAAGGGGCGAGGGCACAGCCGGCAACGCCGAGTTTTTGATGCAGTAGTGTTTTTTTGACGCAGTAGTGTTTGACGCAGTAGTGTTAGTGCACGCGCGAGCAGTATCTTTCTATTTCGTTATCGCCTTCTCGTACGGATAGATCGCCTCGCCGCTTTTGAATTGCGGCGGATAAACGATCACTTCCGTTTTGGTGTCGCGGAAGTCGTCGATACCGTTGCCCTTGATGTTCTGGAATTGAGCGGCCAGCGTGCGTTCCTCGGTCCATTCGCCCATCGGCCCGAATTTCACATCGCCGACCACGGTCTTGAATGTATTTTCATGCATGTAGGCGGCCAGCACGTCGTCTTTGAGACTTTTGGTTGCGGCGATTGCCTCGCCCAGTACTTGCAAGTCGGCATACGCCCAGACCGGCATGTAGTAACCGAGCGGATCGGTACCGGAGCCGGCGGCGCGCTGCTGATATTTTTTCAGCAGCTCCATAGAGCCCGGGAATTCCATCGACTTCACCGGGAGCCAGGTCTCGTAATTGACGACACCGTTGAGCAACGGCCCAAGCTGGGTTTTGAATGCGGTCGCCTGCAGGCCGACCATGGCGCCGCCCCACATCTTCGGTTTGAAGCCAAGCTCGTTGACCGTTTTGATCATGCCGACAGTGTCGAGCGGGTAGGAGCAGATCACCAGCAGGTCGGGGTTTCGGGCCTGGATGGCGCGCACGATCGGCGAGAAATCGACGGTCGCCGGCGGATAGCTCTTGTCGTACACTACCTTGAATCCGGATGCCTTGGCGTTCTCGCGCGCGCCTTCGCAGGCGTTCTGCCCGAATTCCGCATCCGCATAGGCGAGTGCGATGGTCTCCGGTTTGGGATTTTGCGCTTCGGCCACCTTGAAGAAGCCGCGCGTAAAGGCGGGCTTCGGCGTCGGGCCGTTCGGGATCATGGCGAAGTATTTGTTGTACTTGAATGTGTCGTTGATGCCGGTCCCGAACAGGCTGACGAACAGCTTGTTTCGCCCGATCGCCACCGGCATGGCCGCGGCAATCTGCGTCGAAGCGTAGCCGCTGACGATCAGATCGACCTTGTCGATGTCGAGCAGCTTGGAATAGATGGCGGGGACTTCAGCGGGTTTGCTCTGGTCGTCGTAGTAGACCAGCTTGACCGGTCGCCCGAGCAGGCCGCCTTGAGCATTGATGTCGGCTTCCCAAACCTGCATCGCCACCAATGACATCTTGCCGTTGGCGGCCAGCGGACCGGTGAGCGACATACCGAAGCCGATCTTGATCGGCTCTTCGGCCTTGGCCGGCGCGGCTGCCAGCAGCGATAAGGCAGTTGCAGCCATGCACGCTAGAAGAGCAGGCCTCGGCAACGGCGACTTCACGGACATTTTGTATTCCCTTATTTGTTTGAGTGACGCGACGGCGCAATCCAGCCGCTGCCTGATAAGCGGGTATTTAAAGTTGGCGGTCTTCAAAGCCGTCAAAATTTGATTTGTGTCAAACAAGCCCGGTTCGCCGCGCAGGTCACGCATGCAGAACACGCACAGTGGGTCAGGTGGAGATTGGCTCCCAATTTCGTTCGCCCAACGTCAGCTCTGACTGCTATATTTGTGCGATGACACGCCGCCCGATCGATAGCCGCACCGCAGCCGAGAAAGCCTTTAAAGCGGCAACCGCAAAGCCGGTGGAAGGCCCACCGAAGCCGCCGCCCTCGCTTCCCGGCGTGAAGGAGACGGTGACGCTGCGCATTGACCGCGACGTGCTCGACTTTTTCCAGGAAGACGGTCCCGGTTGGCAGGACCGTATCAATGCGGCGCTCCGCAAAGCGGCGGGGAAGTAGACTTCGGTCCTCCGCGGCGCGCGCCTGGCTAAGGCCGACCGCGGCCTGTTTGCGCTTCGCTGTATTCGCGCTACGCTCGCGGCAGGGAGGACACAGCCAATGCCGAGTGCCGCGCCAAACTACAAATGGGACCACATCCACCTGCGCAGCCCCGATCCGGAGGCGACCGCGGCCTGGTTCGAGCGCATCCTGGGCGCAGAGGTGATCCGCACCACGCAGCTGGGCAAGCCGCGCATCGATTTGAAACTCGGCGGTGCCGATATCTTCATCATGCCGGTCGGACCCGCCGACAAAGTCAATGCGCCGCCGGTGACGCCGTATCAGGGGCTTGATCATTTCGGATTGCATGTGAACGACATCGACGCGGTGGCGGCCGCGCTGAAGGCCAAAGGCGCCGAATTCACCATGGAGCCAAACACTGTCCGCCCCGGCATCCGCGTCTGCTTCCTGCGCGGCCCGCAGGGGATCGCCATCGAGCTGCTGGAGCGCGATGAGAAATTCGCTTGATCGGCGGTTCGATTGACTGCTGTGCCAATGCCGCAAGCGTCTGCCGTGACCAATCCGCTTTTCAACAACAGCCCGCTCAAGCTCGGCAGCTTCTCGACGAATTTGAGCGGCGGCGGTACCATTTCGAAAATGGAAGGCCTGCTCAAGGCGGAATGGCCGGCGACGCTGGAACTGGCGCGCCTTGCCGACGAGATGAAGTTCGAAGCAATCGTTCCAGTCGGACGCTGGAAAGGGTTTGGCGGCGAGACCAATTTCAACGGCGAGGGCTTTGAGGTCTTTGTCTGGGCCGCCGGACTGACCTCCGCCACCCACTATTCAAGCGTATTCGCGACGTCGCACATTCCCACCGTCCATCCGCTGTTCGCCGCCAAGCAGGCTGCGGCCATCGATCACATCGGCAATGGCCGCTTTACCCTCAATCTCGTGACCGGCTGGTACACGCCGGAAATGGACATGTTCGGCATCACGCTTCTCGATCATGACAGCCGCTATGAAATGGCCGAGGAGTGGGTGCAGATCGCAACCCGGCTATGGAGCGATCCCGAGCCGTTCGATTTTTCCGGCCGCTTCTATCAAATGAAAAAGGCCGAGCTGGCCCCGAAGCCGATCCAGCGGCCGCGCCCGCCGCTGATGAGTGCGGCGGGCTCCGATCGCGGCCGCCGCTTCGCCGCGCAATATTGCGACATCTGCTTCATCGCGCCTGAGAGCCACGAGCCCAGTGAACTCAAGGCCAAGGTCGAAAAGTACCGAAACTTCGCGCGGGCGGAATTCGGGCGCGAGATCCAAGTCTGGTCGAACGCCTATGTCTATCACGGCGATAGCGAAGCGGACGGCCAAGCGCTGTGGCGTCACGCCGTACAAGAATTAGGAGACTGGCAAGGCGTGACCAATATGCTCACCGTCATGGGCGTGACTTCGCGGCTGGTGCCGCCTCCGGTTCTCGACTTCCTTAAGCAGCACTTCATCGCTGGGTGGGCCGGATACCCGCTGGTTGGCGGCAAGGAGCAGATCGTCGACGGCTTGGCGGTGCTGAAAAAGGTGGGCTTTGACGGCATTCTCCTGACCTGGCCGCGCTGGGTCGAGGGTATGACCCGCTTCCGGGATGAGGTAATACCGCTATTGACGCAGGCTGGCCTGCGGTAAGGGGCCGAAACGATCAAACTTTCGCCAGATACTTGCGGTTTCTATCACGCACTAGGGCGAAGCGATTTAACCACGCGATCCCAGGGGCGGTTTTGGGGATGTCCGAGTCGGCTATGACTGCCTTCTTCAAGCGCTTTGCTGTGAAGTTCATCGAGGTCGTGGGCGCGGGCATCGCCACCGCGCTCAGCGGCTATCTTCTGGCGCATTTCAGCGGGTATTGGTCCTCGACGGCGTCGGTACCGCCGGCAGTTCAGGTGGCTCCCGGTAGCAGCGTCGTAACGAAGAGTCGGCGCGCCTACCCGGTCTCCGCTGACGCCAAGGAGCAGCGTCCGGCGTCGGCGCAAGCGATCAATCCTGCGGCAATCCTGCCGGCGCGGACCATTGCGAATGCCAGGGACACGGCAGCTTCGCGCAAGCCAGTGCCGGCCGAAACCCATGCGGCCGAGAGTAAGCCGCACGATGAAGAATCGGTCGAAGCCCAGGTGCGCGCCGCGCTTGCCAATGTCGACGCCAGCCGGCCGGCGCCGGCCGAAGCGTCACCTCATAAGATCGATGTCTCGCCGGTAGTGCCCGCCGTTGCGGCTCAGCCAAAGCCGGCCGACAGCGCGCCTCCCGTAACCGCTATCGCGGCGGTCCCGCCTGCCGCCGAAACCTCGCCGCCGCCGGCGCAGACAGCGCCGACAGAGCCCGAGCCGCTTACTCCGGTGGAGATAAAATCGCGGCCGGTTGCCGCCGCCGTTGAGGCGACGCCGCCAGTAGCGCCGGTGTCGGCGGCGAAGGAAGACGACCAGGATCTCTTGTCGATGATCAAGAAGATCCCCGATCTGTTGCGGCCCAACGCGCCCGCGCCTCAAGGTGAAGCGCCTCGTCCACCGTTACCGGTCGGCAACTAGCGCTGGACCGAATTTCAAGCCGAGGAGTTTGATCCATAGTGCGGGCGCTTTCGCGCCGAAACGAGATTTAGCGCGATTTTCACCAGTGCGACTTGCCTCCGCGGTGCGCGGTTCCCTGCGCAGATTTTAGCCGGAACTTCTGGCCGGCTGGCCTGCAAGGTTGTTGTTGCATGGCTTTGTTCCGCGCGACGGAACCGTAAATGCCTAAACTCCGACAAATGCACGTGCGGTCTTTCACGCTTTATTGAAGCGGCCGCCGCGAGGATGACGCCGAGGATCGGTATCAGGTTCCAGTTACAGCACGGAGGGATTGGTCATGACCATCCAGGTCGCTGTGCCTTTGCTTTACTTTCACGAGCGTTACTTCGGGCGGCCGTCTTGCCCGCAGTGCGGCGAACCATTGATGGCGCCTGAACGTCCTGAATTCTCAGAGTGTCTCAGCGGCGTGCAGATCCGACACTATTGGGTGTGTGACGGGTGCGATCATCAGTTCGACACGTTGGTCAAGTTCGATTCAGCCGCTGCGTAATTGGCCTACCCTTGGATTCGTAAGACGGATTAGCGCAGCATAATCGCCGTCTTTCGCCGACGGCGGCACGGGTCGCACTTGCCGTTTCGCCCCGCGGCCCGGACCGGCATATCTCCTCGCCAACGGTGCTGGGTGCTCACGGGCGCCTTAACCAGCTCCACCTAGTACGCCGGCTTTCGCCGGATTAAGCCTCGCCAATCGGGGCTGCGAACTGATATGCAATCGGCAAGATTCATCGAAAAGGATAGCGAATGGTGGAGAAATCCAGGAAAAATGAGGCGAACGCCCAGTTCGCGAAGATAATGCGGGCTGAAGATGCCAAAAAGGCAACCTCTGAATACGAATCCACGGCTGCGGCGCTACGCGCGAAGACCGAGCGGCTCAAGGCGCTCCGATTGGCCCGAGACGCCGCCGCTCCGGCGCAGGAGCCGGCCGCTCCGAAACGAAAAAGCAAGAAGAAGGACACCGGCAGCTTGTCGGACTGGCTGGACGGACAGGCCAAGGACGGCCGCGGCGGTTAAGCACACGCTGCACGGGCGCGGAATTCGGTCCGAACGACTGCGCATCGCCCGGAGTGACGTTCACGACCGGCGCGCGGGGATCGGCAGTCCGGGAGGGGGACCTGAGCAAGCAACTGCAAGAAAAGGTCGCGATCGTCACCGGTGCGAGCAACGGGATCGGCCGCGCCATTGCCGAGACGTTTGCGGCGGAGGGCGCGAAGACCATACTGGTCGCGCGCCGCGCCGCGCTGCTTGACGAGGTTGCCGCCGGCATCAAGTCGCGAGGCGGGCAAGCGCTGCCGGCGCCGGCCGACGTGACCAAAGAAGACGCGGTCGCCGCGTTGTTCGCCATGGTGCAGAAAACTTTCGGCCGGCTCGACGTGCTGGTGAACAATGCCGGCATTGCGACGCATAAAGCCACCGAGGAGATCACGCTCGAATACTGGCGCGAGGCGCTCGACATCAACATCACGGCGCCGTTCCTGTGCAGCCGCGAAGCGATCCGCGTGATGAAGGCGCAAGTGCCCGCGGGCGGGCGCATCATAAACATGGGCAGCATCTCGTCGAAGACGCCGCGGCCGGATTCGCTGCCCTACACGACGACCAAATTCGCGTTGCAGGGCATGACGCATCAGCTGACGATGGACGGACGCAAGCACAACATCGTCGCCTCGATCATCCATCCGGGCGCAACGCTGTCGTCGTTCACGACGCGCACCGGCCGTAGCAAAGCCGGCGCGGGCTCAACGCCCGAAGATTACGTCATGAGCGCCGACGAAGTGGCGAAGGTCGCAGTCCTCATGGCTTCGTTGCCGCCGGAAGTGAATTTGTACGAAGCGACGATTTTGCCGAACCACCAGCGCTCGTTCATCGGCCGCGGCTAGCGGCCTGCGCTATTCCGCCGGTCATTTCCCCGCATAGGCCAGGCACTCGACTTCGACTTGCGCGTTGCGCGCCAGGCCGTTAGCGCCGAAGGCGGAACGCGCCGGCAGCCGGCCGGGCTTGAAATAGGTGACGTAGACTTTGTTGAAGTCGCCCCACTTCGCCATGTCGGCGAGCATCACGGTGCATTTGACGACGTTGTCGAAGCTCAGATCGTTGGCTTTGAGCACCGCGCCGATGTTGTCCAGCGCTTGCCTGGTCTCGCCCTCGATACCGCCGGGGGCAAGCTCCCGGGTGCCGGGTACGATGCCGATAGCGCCGGACATAAACAGGATATCGCCGACGCGCACCGCCTGGCTGAACGGTGGCTTCATCGCGGCCAATGCCGGCGAATTGTAGAAGCGCGGGCCGGCATCTTGCGCCTGCGCAGAAAACGGAGCCACAGCCAGTGCAGCGAGTAAGCTGATACCGCCGAAAACTCCAACGCCGATCATTCTGAAACAATTGCGCATACCGAACTCCCTGCTCGCAGATGACATTAGCCGGATCGGGCGCTTGCAACAATGCGGGCGAGCCGGCGGTGCGATACGGATTCGCTCATGGCGTCAAACGGGGCGCGTCGAAGGCTTTGAGGCCGGGTGTGACGCAGCGGATCTTCGAGGTCGGTGCTGGGCGGGCAAATGCGCCGGGGAGGGCGCGTGGCTCGCCGCGGCATTCCAGCGAGTGACCCCAACAGGGTCAATTTTCCGGTCACCAAACAAAATCAAATTTTCCGGACAGTAAGAAACCCTGGTTTAGAATAGGCTGTCAAATTGCGGGCTTGGCCGGCGCGGCATTTGCGTCCGCGTCGCTTACGCCGTTACGATCATCTCGGGCGTAGAAGCCTTTGTGATGGACTGAAAATGCAGGAGCACAGACGGTTTCATCGTGTCCGGCCGACCGGCATGATGTCCAATACCGGAACGATCTTTGTTGACGCCAAAAGCCCGACGGCCACTTGCAAAATCGTGGATCTAAGCGCCGGTGGCGCCTGCCTCGAGGTGCATGGCAGCGAAGCCATTCCGCAGCGGTTCACACTGAACCACGGCGGCGTCAAAAAGACCTGTCACATCGTCTGGCAAAAGGGCCGTCGCATCGGCGTAGCGTTCTGAATTCAACGCCTTAAAACTTTTATTTAGATGGAAAAGAGCGGGCGCTCGCTGCGCCCGGAAGACGGGAGCGTCAGCGCATCACCAATTCGTGGATCGCAACACAGTGGCCTACGAGGTTTTCCCTCCCCACCACGAATTCCTTCAGCGGCGTGTCGATGTCGTAAAAATAAATGTTGGCGATGAAGCCGTAGATGCCGGCGTCGACGCTGGTCGGGTTTGCCCGGTGGACATAGCCGCCGTCCGGCACGAGATCGGCCAGGACCGCGAGATCGGCGAGCCCGCGCGCGTAGGCGGCGTCCGGCGCATAGCGGCCGATACCCTGGAAATGATAGCGCTGGAAATTGAACTCGCGCGCCTTGCGCAAGCCTTCGTCGGTGAGGCTCGGATGCTCGCGCATCAGGGCGGCGCGGAACGCCGGCCAGTAGCGCTCGTCCTTCCACCGCGAATACGACATCACCCAATAGAGGTCGTCGAGCAGCCGGGTGACAAGGAGGCTCAAGTCGCGCTCGCGGGCGCCGAGCGCGGCGTCGATGGTCAGCCGGTATTTGGCGATCAGGTGGGCGATGATGGTTTCGCTGTCGCCGATCGTTTCGCCGTCGTCGACGATGTAGGGCAGCTGTCCGCGCGGCGCCGCCGAGGCATCGAAAATGTGCTCGTGCGTAAACGGGATTTTGGTCAGCCGGAGGAAGGCAAACACCTTCAGTCCGTAACCGTTGTTGTCGGCCACGCCGAACAGGGGCGGGTAGGAATAAAGGGTGATCATGGTCCTCAACTAGCGCGGTTTGAACGGTAGGGAAATCCGGAAGTTTTGCGCTCCTCGTCATTGCGAGGAGCGGAGCGACGAAGCAATCCAGAGCCACGCCGCACGACTGGATTGCTTCGCTCCGCTCGCAACGACGAGCATATGGCGGATTTTGCGCCTCCGATCGGGGCTACGACGACGCAAAATGGTTGGCTATCCTCAACGGCTTCGATGAAAGGAATCCGCCAATGGTCGCCTATGTTGTTTTCACGCGCGAAAAGATGCGCAATCGCGATGAATACGAACGCTACCGGGAAAAAGCGCGGCCCGCCGCCGCCGGCCATCCGTTGAAGCCACTGGCGCTTTACGGCAAGCACGAAGTGCTCGAAGGCCCGGCGATCGAGGGCGCGGTGGTCCTGGAGTTTCCAACCGTCGAGGCCGCCAAAACCTATTACCACAGCGCCGCTTATCAAGACGCTGTCCGGCATCGCTTCCTCGGCGCCGACTATCGGGTGTTCATCGTCGAAGGGGTGTGAGGCGGCGCAGTCCTGACGTCTGTGGCGTTATTTCTTCAGCAGCGCATCGCGTTGCTTGGTCAGCCGGTCAAGCTCTTCGTTTTGCTGGGCGATCCGATCGGCGTTGCGATCTTCGTCCTCGGCGCCGGAGTACGCAGCCGCTTGTTCAATCAGCTGCCGGATGTTGTCGCGCGTGATGGCGATGCGCTGTTCAAGTTCGGCGAGCGAAAGCGGACTGCTGCTGCTCATGATGTTCCTCAAGATCGCGCGCTCAGGACGGTTGGCGCCGGACGAATGGAACCGGGACGATAACATACTTGCCGGCGTTTTGCGGAAGCGGACTTTGCCGGGCGTGTCAGGCCATCGGGTCCGGCCCGATGACAAGCTCCGCCGTAATTCGCCCTGTTGAGAACGCCCGAAATCGGTGGATTGCGCTTCACTCATCGGCCAGCGGGCTTGATGCCGAGGTCCGCTGGATCAATCGTGGGAATTCACACTCCCACAGGAGGTTGACGTGAAGCTGAACTCTATGGTTTGGGCCGCTGTCGCGGTCCTCGCGCTCCAAGGGTTCGCCACGGCGACCAGGGCAAGTGACCCTGACGAGATCGTCCGCCGGCTTGATGCGCTGGAAAAAGAAAATGCCGCGTTGCGGCAGCGCCTCAATCGCATCGAGCACGCGGCCACAACGTCAAAGCGTACCCCGACGCCTGTCGCGAGCCGGCAAAATCCCCCGCAGGCGGCTGAACTGGAAACGCCCAGCCATGCGCCGCTGCTCCTGGACACCCGCGCGCAAGGCAACGGTGCTGCCGAGGGCTACAAAAACCAGGTCGCCGGCATCGGCGCCTGGAACGTCGCGCCCCACTTTGAGGTCAGCGGGTCGCTGTTGTTCCTGCAACCCGGCGCCGGCAATCTGGAATACGGCACGCTGGTGACCCCTTTCCCCATAGCGACGCCGAATTGGGCCAATCAGTCGCTCACGCCCGGCTTCAGTCCCGCCTTCAAGATCGGGGCTCGCTATATGCCCAACGCGTCCAATGATATCGACCTGGACTGGACGCATCTGAATACCAGCACGAATGGCTCTTTTGCCGGCACGCCGACGCAAATGGTCGGGCCGCCTTATCTGATCGGCCCGGAATCGAACCTGTACAAGGACGCCAATGGCAACGTGCAATTCGCCTATGATTCCGTCCATCTCGACGGCGGCCACACTTTCTGTGCCGAATGTTCATTCCAGCTGCGGGTGTTCGGCGGCGTGGAATTTGCCCGCATCGGCCAGAACCTGACCGGAACGTTCCAAAGCCCGGACGGCTCGGCGTTAAGTGCAGACACCACCACGTCGTTGTTCACCGGCGCGGGGCCCCGCGTGGGATTGAAGGGTCAGTATGCGCTGGGCGACTTCCAGTTCCTCGGCGAGGTCGCGGGCGCAGCCTTGATCGGCACCTCGCAGAGCCGCATCAACTTTACCACGACGTCGCCGACATTGGCCGGCAACAATCAATCTTTGACATCGCCCAATGCGACGCAGGTTGTTCCCAGCATCGACGCCCGATTGGCCACCGCCTACACGTTCCCGGCCACCAATTACGGTGTGTTCAAGATCGAGGTGGGTTATCAGGCGGCGGTCTATTTCGATGCCGTCAATCAGTATTCACTGACCCAGGTTCCGGTAAACGTTCCGATGATTCCACCCGTGGGAGTCTTCCTGGCAACGGCGCAGCATCTGCAAAGCAATTTCACCGACCAGGGCCCGTATCTGACCGGCAGCTGGGCGTTCTAGACGGCACTGCGGACGAACGGACCGGGACGATCGCGTCGTTGCGGATGCCTCGCCGAAGCGAGCACCCGTAAGCTTGTTCCGTTTCCCATAGGACGATTGGCCGCCCCGTCCTCTCCGTTAGAACAAGATTGCCGCTCTATTCGGCCACTATCGGGGCCGCTCCATGAGCCGCCGAAATTCGCCGGCCAACAGGAGACTTCACATGAAAGACGCCCACAACAAAGCGGCGGAACATCACGAATCCGCAGCAAAGTCGCATCGCGCCGCCGCCGAGGCGCATGGCAGAAATGACCATACCAAGGGCAAGGAACACTCTACCCAGGCCCAGCAGCACGCGCAGAACGCGAACGAGCAGTCGAAGACGGCGACCAGCAAAAGCGCCCAACAGAAGTAACGAACCCCACCGGGAAGCCCGCCATCGCGGCAGCTTCCCGGTGCTGATTGCGGCCGATTTTCATTTTCAATTCTGCTCGCTTGCTGACGAAGAGTTCAGTGCTGCTCGTCTTCCTCATCTTCGAGGGCATCCTGCTCGGCGTTTTCCACGCCCTCCACATCCACCAGGTCCGGCACCGGCTTGACGTCTTCGGCCTGCTCGGCGTGGGCCTTGCGCTCGGCTGCCTCCTCGATCGCGCCGATCATGAATGCGGTGAGATCGTCGATCGCCTCACCGATTTCGTTCGCGGGGATGCCGTGTGTGCCCGCATCGGCGCGACAACGATCGGCGAGCGCCTTGGCGCTCGCCTGTTCGTCGCCCGACTTATCTTCGGCGCGGACGTGGTCGGACACCCATTCTTCGACAAAGGCCAGTGCGCGCTCGCTCATTTTTCCGGCTCCGGTTTTGGGGAAGTGTATCACAGTGGCCTGCACCCGGTTTGGTTGACACCTGCCTAAGCTAATCCCGCCTGCATCTCGAACTCCATGGGGCTTCTGTAGCCGATTGTCGAGTGTCGGCGTTTAGCATTGTAGAAGCGTTCGATGTAATCG
>JBAUGC010000172.1:0-2271 GCA_049679485.1 Xanthobacteraceae bacterium | reverse complement strand
TGTGCGGCCGGCGATGCGGACTGCGATTGCCGCCCCGCCGGCGCCGTTTGCCGGCACCAGCGCGTCGATCTCGTGAACGATAATGCGTTCGACTTCCGCATCCATATCGGTGTGCGCGTTGGATTTGGCCACGGCGATGAGTATCACAAGGAAGCACATCGCGGTGCAGGCCAGGACCACGGGAACGTCACGCCATTTGCGGTTGCTGCTCACGATGACCAAGAAATCATCGTTTGCGCTGTAGGCGAAGTATATTGTCGAAGTCGTCTGCGTCGGTGAATCGAAAGCCGCTGAAATCCGCCCAGGCCGCGCACGAGCGAAAGCTCTAATGATCTTACGAGCTTGGCGTGATTACGGCGCAAAAACGTGCCCGCGCGCGTTGAAGCGCCGGAATAAGCGATTGCGCGATTGCACTACTCGAATTGAACCTGGGTCGGCAGGCGGTCATGGGGACAGGAGACCGAATGGCGCGGCACAGACCAGGGAACCCGCGCGGCTAACCGGGGGGATGGTTCGCGCTGCTTCTTTGCTCTAGTCGCACCATTCGATTAATGTTCCACCGCTAAGCTTCGCTGCCGGTAGAACGTCTGAGCGCCGGCAGCGTGGAGAGGCCCCGGCGCTCCCCAAGACGCTGGGGCTTCTTTCCTGATTAGCCGCCGCGTTGCCGTAATCGCTTCAGTCGTTATTCAGTAAGCAGCCGCCACCCTCATCGTGCCAGTGCTCGCGCATGAACGCGAACGGTTTGGGGAACCAATTTTGGATTGGCGGATTTTCCCGCAGCGGAGGTCGCCGAACCCTGCCCCCCCAGCCCCGTAGGCGGCCCGGTTTATTTGAGTAGGCCCCGACCTTGTCGGGGCTGTTCTTTTACGGGCAAATCCTGTTATTTGTCTCAGCTGCAGAATCTCTGCCACGTGGCCCCAAAGAGATGGGCGCGCCGCTGACAACAGCCGCCCCCGTTGGCGGGCATCCCAGGGGTACGGGTCTAGCGGCCCGTCCTCGACTGCCAAGGTCGGGGATCGCAACATGGATTTCTATCAGTATCCCGCTGGGAAATAGCTCTTTTACATTACTCCACCGGAGAAGGTCCGGATGGGCGATTGGTTGGCGAGCGATTTCTGGCTGCTCGGCTTCCATTTCCAGAATTGGATGCCTCTCGCCTTGGCAATCCTGGCATTTGGCATATTCATGACGCGGCGAGCGTGACCAGTCTCATGCCGCGCTACTTTTTCATTTTACGAGTTCCCGGCGCGCCGGATCACGACGATTCGGACGGTACGGATTTGCCACGTGATGCCAGCGCACTAGATTACGCCAAACGCGTCATTCGAGAACTTAAGCAAGCCGAAGGTTACGACGATCCGAACCTCACTATGATCGTCAAAGACGATACGCAGCGGCTCGTTGTTTCAATCCGATTCTAGGTCGCCTCAGCCCGGGAGTGAACTCGGTCGGATTTGTAACGGCAGATTGGAGCAGATCAGACGGATGAGCCCTGCCCATACTATCTTCCACGGTCTGACAGGCCTCAGCCCCCCGGACCACCTTCCGGGGCAATAGCTGGCTCGTAGTCTCTCGGTATATCGAAGACTTTCTCCTGCTGCGTGCGGTATTGCACCGAGCGCGCTTGAATGATTGTTTTGCCGTCGACCACGAGACGAAGAAGCACCCCGTCTGGCGTCAAACACCAAGTACGTGTTTCTGTGTCATCTGTTCCTGACCAGTCAACGCAATGCAGGCCAGCCACCACGGATTCGCCCTCACGCTTTAGTGCCGTTCCTTTTACCGGGGCCATCGGCATGCGCGGCGAGCCATCGAACTTTCGAAATGTACGGGCTTTTCGATTGAGAAGTGTGAACTCGCCCTTATTGCGGTCGAAGATCGTGCTTGAATTATCTGGACCATCGACACGCTGGAGACGCTGGCTCGCTGACCAACGACGCCGTTCGATAATCGGCGGTTGGCCGACCCGGGTGATATCGTAGGAGATATCGACGTCGCGCGTCGGCAACACTTCCGGCTGCGGCTCTTCCGCCCAAAGCGCCGTTCGAGCCAGCACTAACGCTAGAACGATACTCAAGAGCAAATGACGTAAGTGGGTCATCATCGCACCGTCGGTGTGGGTAGATGCTTCCGAGCGCCTCGACTTTCCAGGAACGTTTGTTTCGCCGAACGGTTTCCATTGCGATCCAATCAGTAAGGGTCGCCATGGACAGTGGACCTAAGCGACAAGAACCAGGTATTCCGCCCTCCGTTCCGCAGATAGAACTGGAC
>JBAUGC010000171.1:0-3109 GCA_049679485.1 Xanthobacteraceae bacterium | reverse complement strand
ACACTTATCTGTTCGACCTTAGCCGCAATACGATTGCGGACCTCACCCCACCCTTTGACTTTTTGCGTTTCTGTCTACCTGTCACGACGCTCGACCAGCTGGCCTACGACCGCGGCGTGCGACGTGTTGGGGTTCTGCGAACAACGTCACGGGGAATCTATAACCCAGTGATGCAGGGACTGGCGCTGGCACTTTTGGCAGCGCTTCAGGATCGGGCCATTGCGACAACCCTCTTCCTCGATTCCATCGCGCTTGCCTTTCACGCGCATGTCTTGAGCGTTTATGGTGGTCTGCTGGGCAGTGGAAGTTTTGCCCGTGCCGGGCTTGCGCCTTGGCAACTGCGACGGGTCAATGAGTTCATCGAAGCTCATCTTGGCGCTGATCCGTCGATTACCGATTTAGCGCGGGAATGTCGCTTGTCGGAAAGCCATTTTGCCCGCGCCTTCCGGCAGGCAACCGGCGTACCGCCCCATCGATGGCTGATGAAGCGGCGTATTGAGCGCGCAAAGGAGTTACTGCTTGAAGGCAATCTTGCACTTGCAGAGGTCGCGCTCGTTTGCGGCTTTGTCGACCAGAGCCATTTGAACCGCAATTTTGTGCAGGCCGAAGGCTACGGTCCGGGAAAGTGGCGTCGCCTCCGCCGCCACTAAGCATGTAGGTATGCGCAGAGCTCGCTTGCCGTTAGTTCGGCAATCCGGCTTTGGCGAGACCCTCGGCGACCCTTTCGACATCCTCTTGCCGGAAGGGTCGGCGGCTGAAATGGTCTCTGAAGGAGTATGTCGGATTGATTTCTTTGAGTTCGTGCCAGACGCGACGGGCTTCATCGGCCTCGCCGAGATGACCAAGAGCGGAAGCGAGTATGGCGCGGCTAAAATCCGTACCGGGCACGAGGAAAACCCGCCGCCTGAGCAGAGCTGCCGCAGTCTCGTAGTTGCCGGCAAGCAGATACGCCGTACCGAGGAAGTGGAGATAGTGCCTGCTCGCGGCGGGATCGAGACGCGTGGCACGCTCGATCATCGCGATCGCTTCCAGCGGCCGTCCCAAATAGGTGTGAATGGTGCCGAGAACGGCGTAGGCGGAAGCGTAATTCGGGTTGCAGGATAATGCGGTCTCTGCCTCGGACTTCGCGCGATCGAGATCCTTTTCGAAGATCGCCGCCCACGATGTGCAAAGCCGCGCAAACGGTTCTTTCGGGTTCTTTTCGACCGCCAGCTCCGCGTATCGTTTGGAAAGCGGCAGCGAGCGATCAGGATCGTCGCTCCACCGATTCTGATAGTCAAGATTGTACGCCATACTCAGTCCGGCATAGGCTTGCGAATAGCCGGGATCGAGTTCGAATGCTCTCATGAAAAACTTTATCGTCTGTTCAAGCGCCTCACGGTTCTTGGTCCTCCCAATTCCTACTGGCGTGCCGAGCAATTCGCGGCCGCGAAGATAACAATCGTAAGCATCGATGTTGGGCGTCCCGCTGTCGGCAAGCCGCGTGTTCTCGGCCGGGCTGAGAGTCACCTTCAGCGCCTGCACGATGCGTTGCGTAACGTCGTCCTGAACCGCAAAGATGTCGCTTAAATCGCGGTCGTAACGCTCGGCCCAGACATGCCCGCCCGTGGCAGCATCGACGAGCTGGGCAGTGATGCGCACGCGCTGTCCGGCACGGCGGATCGAGCCTTCGAGCACCGATCGCACGGCAAGCTCGCGGCCGACGGTGCGGACGTCGACCGCGCGTCCCTTGTAGGTGAAACTCGAATTACGCGCGATGACCGTCAGCCCGGCGATCTTCGACAGATCGGTAATGATGTCATCGCTGATGCCGTCGGAGAAGTATTCCTGCTCCGGATCGCCGGACATGTTGGTGAACGGCAACACGGCGATCGACGGCCCGTCTTCGGGCTGTAGCGGAGGCGCTGGCTGCACGCCTGCCGGCTGCGCGGGTGCCGGCTGTGCCGCAGCAGCATCGAGGCTGATGCTATAGGCCCGCACCGGCCGGGCAATGTTCTTGAGCTGGCGGTCGCCGAGATCCTGATAGGCAAAATTCATCTTGCCGTCGATTTCATCGCGCACTTTGGCGGAAACGCAAATGCCGCCCGGTTCGGCGATGCCCTCGAGCCGCGCCGCGACGTTGATGCCGTCGCCGAAAATGCGCTCGCTGTCGTAGATGACATCGCCGAAGTTGACGCCGATGCGAAACTGCATACGCCGCGCCGCCTCGACGACGGTATTGCGTTCGGCCATGGTACGCTGAATGGCGACGGCGCATTCGACCGCGTTCACGACACTGGAAAACTCGGCCAATATGCCGTCGCCCGCGGTATCGATAATCCGCCCGCCGAAGTCGCCCACCATCGGCAGCACCACAGCCTGGTGACCCTTCAGGTCGCTTACGGTGCGCGCTTCGTCGGCGCCCATCAGCGCGCTGTAACCGGCGATATCGGCGGCTACGATCGCTGCGAGCCTGCGCGAATGGGTCTCCGCCATAGCGGTTCTCCGGACCGAATTGCCGACGCGACGCAACACATATGGTGCGCCGCACAAGATCGCCAGACCCGTCAACGGCACGCGGACGCGGTCAAGGACTCACAACCAGCCTTTCATCTCTTGTTCGTCAACAGATCAGTCGGATCAGGGTGCGAAAGCGGCGCTCGGGGGTGAAGACGTTCGCGGCGCGTCAAAGGAGCCGCCGGCGGCAATCGTGGCGCCGCGCCAACCGCGGTGACTCTTTTCCGCGGCACCAAACGTCCTAGTTTCAGGAGGCCGATTGAGCCTCACTGGCCCCACCCTCGCTAAAGAGTGAATCTTGAGGAGGATCACATGGTGGATATCCTACACAAGGTCGGAATCAAATCGTCCCTGAATGATGTCTATGGGGCATTGACCACGCGCGAAGGTCTTTCCGGCTGGTGGACGACCGACACGCAAGGCGAAAGCAAGGTCGGCAGCGTACTGAAATTCCGCTTTGGCAACGGCGGTTTCGACATGAAGGTGCTTGAGCTTCAGCCCGCCAAACACGTGCTCTGGCAAGTGGTCGACGGGCCGGAAGAATGGATCGGCACAAAAGTCAGTTTTGACCTCAAACAGCAAGGCGACTGGACCATCATCCTGTTCAAACATC
>JBAUGC010000170.1:0-25045 GCA_049679485.1 Xanthobacteraceae bacterium | reverse complement strand
CTGTCGCATCGAGTACGACAGCGGCCGGCTTGAAGTTCGCCGTAATATGCCGATCGAACGGGAATAGACGTACGGTTCTTGGCTCCCTGTTTGGCATATCGCTTGCAGGAGATGACTCCAGTAAGGAGCATCGCTTGCGGGCGTTCAGCAAGCGATCGCTATCCTATGTCGAGGAGGGCGTGAGATGTCGAATACAACGACGGCAATGCCGAGCATCGTGGGCGGACGGGATGTGGAGTCGGTGCGTCTTGGCACCGGCGCGTATGCATGGAAAGTCGCCCCTACGCACGTCGATCTGTCGATGCCGGCAAAGCAACCTTTGCCGGCGACGATTCCGGCGCAACCGCAGAATATCACCGTCGACCTTAGCCGCTCGGCAATGGTCGTCGTTGACATGCAGAATGACTTCTGCGCGCCGGGCGGGTGGGTCGACTGGCTGGGCGCCGACCTCACGCCCGAGCGGGCGCCGATCAAGCCGCTGCAGGCGATCCTGCCGGCATTGCGCGCCAACGGCGTGCCGATCATTTGGCTCAATTGGGGCAACCGGCCCGACCGCAAGAACTTGCCGCCGACGACGCTGTATGTTTTCAATCCGGACGGAAACGGCATCGGCATCGGCGGAGCACTGCCGGGTAATGGCGCACATCTTCTGGAGAAAGATAGCTGGTCGGCCGCGGTGGTGGACGAACTGGCACAACTGCCGGAAGACATAAAGGTCGACAAATACCGGATCAGCGGCTTTTGGGATACGCCGCTCGACAGCATTCTACGCAATCTCGAGGCCAAGACGTTGTTCTTCAGCGGCGTCAATACCGATCAATGCGTTTTGCATTCGCTGACCGACGCCCACTTCCTCGGATACAATTGCGTCCTGGTCGAGGATTGCTGCGGTACGACTTCGCCGGATTTCTGTGCCGAGGCGACATTGTGGAACGTCAAAAAATGTTTTGGTTTCGTGACCAAATCGACGGACGTCATCTCAGCATTGCCTAAAAAAGCTGTCGGTTAGATCGACAGCCCCTCGGCAAACCCGAAGCGGTCCAAAGGCGCTCGCCGAGATCGGCGCATGACGCCGCCGCAACCATACCTCGACTGGCGCGGTTTAGATCGCGGCAGCCTCGATGTGGCTTACAATAGTGCCGCGGCGGTTGCGAATAGCGGCGCGCTGTTCGCGGCGTGGGACCGGCAGAGCGCTGCGCTCCGGCAGCAACACGTCGGCACGCTCGATCTCGCTTATGGCCCTCGGCCCCGCAATCGGATCGATTTTTTGAAATCCGCCGCGCCTGGTGCGCCGACGCTGATGTTTCTGCACGGCGGCTACTGGCAGATGCGGTCGAAAGAATCCTTCACCTTTGTTGCGCCGGGGCCGTTATCTGCGGGCATCAACGTGGCGCTTGCCGGCTACACGCTCGCCCCCGATGCGTCGATCGGCCAAATGGTCGCCGAGGTTGCGGCCGCGCTTGACTGGCTGACATCCGCATTGCCGGCGCTCGGCGCCGACCCGTTGCAAATCTTTCTGTCAGGCTGGTCGGCCGGTGCGCATCTCGCTGTTGTCGTAATGGATCATCCGTCGGTTCGAGGGTGCCTTGCCATCAGCGGCATCTACGACCTGGAACCGATGCGGCATTGTTACGTCAACGACAAACTGGGTCTCGACGAGGCCGCGGTCCGGCGCCACTCGCCGATCCGGCAACTATCGCCGAGCACCCGGCCACTCACCGTCGTCGTCGGCGGCGCCGAACTGCCACTCATACATCAACAGACGGCCGACTACGCGGCGGCTAGGGCTGGACGCGGGCTACCAGTCGTATTTCGTGAAATTCCGGCGGCCGACCACTTTTCCATTTTGGAAGAGATGGCGCGTCGCGACGGTCGTCTCGTCAACATGCTGCGCGACCTTATTGCCCGCAGCTAGCGCGGTACTTCGAGCCGGTGGATGCGCGGCTCATGCGGTTTCGATGAGCAGAACCGGCTGCCCCGGCTCGATCGACGCGAAGGAGTATTTCGACGACCTTCCTGACGTGAAGGGCGAGCCGGATATGCTCAAGTTGGCCCAGCACGTCCTCCAGAGCAAGGCGACGGACTTCGGCCCCTCGCAGTTTGTGCATCACTATGAGGAAGCCGTTGTCGAGATGCTCAAGAAGAAGCAGGCCGGCTTGCCGGTATCGCGGGAGCATGCCCCGTCACGGCCGCGGAACGCTGTGAACTTGATGGACGCGCTCCGCCGCAGCATAGCAGAGGAAAAAGCAACTCCTACTCGGCCGAAGAACGGGCGCAAACGGATTGAGGGACAGGGTGAGATGCTGCTTCCCATTGCGAGCAAGAAGGGCAAGCAAGCCACAGCAAAGCCAGCCGAGCGAGCAAGTGCTCGTCAGCGGAACGCGGGCTAATTCCGCGCGGACATTTCTAAGACGCGGCAGCGACGTCGATCGGAGTGATGCCGTGAGCAACGATCGGAACAAAGCCTCCACACCTCGTGCGGCGGATGACACCGCACCGATCATAGTGCCTGACGGCGCTGGCATTTGGACGTTCGGTGACCATCTGAGACATAACGCCGGGCATGCCGGCACTATTCCCCTCGCGCTTGATGAATACGGTCGCCGCCTTATCTGCTTACGCCGTGGCTTCTTTACGCCGAACGCGTAGTCGTTCGTCCGATAGTGTTGGTCAATGCCTTCATCAATTTAGCGCGTAAAACGGCAGAGAAATGGCTAACGCGGGCGCTTTTCCGCTGATCTGTCGGAGCGGCGCGTTGCGCGAGCGAGGCCGAGCGCCCCATGTCAGTGCTGCGGAATTTTGGCGATCGTTGCCGACGAGGCCCCGTAGCTCGCGCCGCGCCGACGCCCGCCGACATCATCATCATCATCCGGTCACCCCGACCGCCCGAGCTCCATCGTCGCCCCGATCCGGAATTCCACTAAAAAAGAATCGGCGACGGCGGCGAGCAGGCGGCGCCAGCGGGTCGGTCGGATCGCGGGTCGGTCCGCTGCCCGACGTCGATGAGTCGGCGCGCCCCTCGCGCGGGGGGATTCGGCGTGAGCAGGTTAACGCGGGGCGCGTCAACCAGTGCCATTGATGCCATCGTGCGCCGGGATCAGCCTGGCAGCCCGCTCGAATCGCTTCCAGCCCTTGGTTTGGTTGAACCGTCCAGCCGATCGTTTGGAGGTGCGGTATGGCCGCCAGGATAAAAATCCGACCGAAGCATGCGCAGGGTGTAACCGACCGGAAGGAGCCGAATCCCAAACTTATCTTCGATGCTTCCCCATAATCCGCGAGGAAGAAATAGCGCAAAGACGATAGCGGCCGCACCCAGCCCGACCAGATACCACACGCCGGTTTGACCAAAGAGATATTCGATCAGGAAGAAAATGATGCCGCCTATAATCGGTCCTTCGAAGGTTCCGAGCCCGCCGACCAACACCATGAAGATCATGTAGGCCGTCCACTGGATACCGAAATAAGTCCTTGGCTGGAACGATATCGACGTGGCGAGCCAAAGACTTCCAGCCAGCGCGCATCCGAATGCGGCGAGGAAGAAAATCGTCCGCTTTCCTGCGAGCACGCGCACGCCGACCGATTCAGCCGCGTCCTCGTCATCACGAATTGCTTGCACCGACGCGCCGAGACGTCCGCGCAACAGCACGAACACGGCGCCGAGCAGAAGGACCATTGCCGCCAGCGTCATCCAATAATTATAAGCGCGACGATCGTCGGCGCTGTAAGCATTCAGCGCTATGAGCGAGACGCCCGTCTCGCCGTTAATGAGCGGATCGAGAGCGACCAGAAGATGTGCGAGCTCGGCCACCACCCACATGCCGATGGCAAATTCGCCGGCGCGCAGGCGCAGCATAAGTACCGAGATAGGTAGTGAAAGCGCGCCGGCGATGATGGCCCCGATCAGCAGAGCCGGATAGACGTTCATTCCGTGATAGGACAGTTGAATGGCAAAATACGCACCGAGACCGAAAAAGGCCTGCTGGCCGACCGACACGAGGCCCGCATAGCCCGCCAGCGCGTTCCACATCACCGAGAGAATGAGATAAATGAACAACGTGGTGAGGCTATCGACGATATTGGCGTCAAACAGAAGCGGCGCCACAGCGAGGACAACCAAGATTACGGCGGCCGTTACGCTTGCGGCGGCCGACAACCGTGTCCAGCGCTCAACGATGAATCTGCGATCTGTGTTCATGATGGGCGCGAAAAAACTCCGCGGATACCGCCACGTGCACGCAATGCGTTGAGCGCCAGGCGCCCGGCAAGCACAGCCAGAAACACCACGTGGCCGGTAATCAGAAAGCCTTGAGGATTAATCTGAGCGCCCAATGTTTGGGCGACGCCGAGGACGATGCCGCCGATGAGCGTGCCCGATAATGAGCCGATGCCGCCTATCACCACGGCCTCGAACGCAAAGATCAGCTGCTCCGGTCCGGAGAAAGGCGTGAACACGGCGCGCATTGCCAGAAATACGCCGGCCAAACCTGCGGTGGCGACGGCGATAGCAGCCGCGATGGCGTAAACGGCGTGGGCGTTGATGCCGACAAGTGCGGCGGTGTCGGCATCCTCCGCAGTGGCCCGTATCGCGCGGCCGAGCGGCGTGTAGGTCAGAAACAACTTCAACCCGCCCAGCAGCAACACGGCGAGCGCAAAGATCAGCGCCGCCAATGAGCCGACATAAACGTTATTGGTGATTTCCCAGCTGTCATACGCAAAGTCGCCGATATAGGGGGCAAGCGACCGCGTGTCCGCTCCGAAATATTCGAACAGCCCGTTTTCGATGACAATGGCGAGACCGAAGGTCGTCAGCAGCGGCACCAGAACTCCGGCGCGGAGGCTGCGTTCCAGCATCCAGCGTTGCAAGCCCCAGCCGACCAGCCCCATGACCGGCAACACCGCCACCAGCGCAATGAACGGCGAGATGCCCGTCGTGTCCGCGATCAGAAAAACCAGGCAGGCGCTCAGAACGGCGAGGTCGCCATGGGCAAGATTGATGATCCGCATCACCCCGAACATGAACGAAAGGCCGCAAGCAAGCAGCGCGTAATAGCCGCCGAGCAGCACGCCATTGAGGAGTTGCGTTACCCAGGTCACGACGTTGCCCCTTTGGTCCGTCGCAAACCGAAATAGGCCTGCGTGACCTGCTCGCGGGTCATGTCGTTGGCACGCCCTTGAAGAATGATCCGGCCTTCCAGCATGCAGGCGACGCGCGTCGCGACGCCAAGCGCGCGGCCGATGTCCTGTTCCACCAGAACAATGGTGGTGCCGCTCGCAATCAGCGCGGCCAACGAACGATAGACTGCTTCCACGGCGATGGGTGCGAGCCCGAGCGAAACCTCGTCGAGCAACAGGAGCTTTGGATTGGCCATCAAGGCGCGGCCGATCGCGGTGGCCTGTTGTTCGCCGCCGGACAGATTAGCGGCGCGGCTGTTGAGCCTTGCCGCCAGCATCGGAAAGGCTTCGATCACGGTCTCGACGTTCCAGGGCCCCGGCCGGCCATGCCTGCCAGCCACCATCAGATTTTCCTTCACCGTCATCCCGGCAAACAGCCGCCGGCCTTCCGGGACGAGAGCGATGCCCCTGCGCAGACGCGCATAGGCGGGAACGGCGGTCAAATCGGCGTCCTCGAACAAGATGCGGCCTGTCGCGGGCCTGTGAGCGCCGGCAATTGCGCGCAGCAAAGTCGTCTTTCCAGCGCCATTCGCCCCGACCAGCGCCAGAGTTTCGCCGGCCGCGACCTCGAAAGTCACGCCGCGGACGGCCTGAAGGAGACCGTGCCGTGCCTCCAATTGTTCGACGGCAAGCAGGCTCACGACGCGCTTGTGCCCCCAACATAAGCATCGATCACCGCAGCGTTGGCGATGACCGCCTCGGGCTTGCCATCGGCGATGATACGGCCGGCGTCCATGCAGACCAGGCGCTCGACCACGCGGACAAGTACGTGCACGATGTGCTCGATCCAGACGATAGCCAGTCCGCGCCCACGCAGCGCCTGGATCGTTTCGACCAGCTCGTTCGCTTCCTCGTCGGTGAGGCCGCCGCCAATCTCGTCCAGCAGCAGCACGCGCGGCTCTGTGGCGACCACTCGAGCAAGTTCGAGACGCTTACGATCGAGCAACCCGAGTGTCTCCGCCCGGCGGTTGGCGATGTGAAGCATTTGGCAAAGTTCAAGCGAGTCGACGCAAGTCTGGTAAGCTCCTTGGCCCGAAAGGCCGCCGCCGGTCGTCGCGGCGACGATGCAGTTCTCGAAAACAGTCATGCCGCCGAACGGGCGCGGAATTTGATGCGAGCGAGCAATACCCAGCCGGCAGCGTTGCGCGGCGTCGAGCGTGGTTACATCGGCTCCGTTGAAATACACGGTGCCGCCGGATGGCGGATAAGCTCCGGCAAGCACGCTCAGCAAGGTGGTTTTGCCGGCCCCGTTCGGGCCAACAATGCCGACGGCCTCGTTGGCCGCCAGCTTGAAGTTGACTCCGTCCAGGACCGTCAGTGCCCCAAAACGTTTGTGCACATCGGCGCCGACGAGCAGGCCGCCGTCGACGCTGCTCGCGGCCGTGTCCTGCAATCTTCCCCCTAGGCTCAGCTATAAGGCCGGAGCTTAGCACCAATCGGCACGTTGGGGTCATCAGCATTGTCGACGACCACCAGGTCGAGCTTGTATTTGCTGCCCGGCTTGGCCTGGATCCACTGGGCGCCGATCAGCGGCGTTGGGCAGACATTGGCGATCGGGAATTTGCCCCACTCGACGACGCCGACCGCGGTCGTGACCTTGAGATGGCTGAGCGTCTTGGCCACGTCCGCCTTGTTCTTGGCGTTGGCGGCTTTGAGCAGTTCGGTTCCGACATCGAGCAACGATTGCGTGGCGCCGAGCTGCTGGTTCCACTGCCGTCCGCTGCTCTTTTGATAACCGTCGGCGAGTTCCTGCGACGTTCCCCCGGTCAACGGCGACCTATACGGGAAGGTTGGATGCCAGTAGCACAGGCTGGCGATGTTATAAGCGAGCGGGCCGAGCGCTTCCATTTGCGACGGGAACAGCCCGGTCTTAGCGATGCTTTGGATCTTTATGGTCTTGGCCAAGCCGAGTTGAGCGGCTTGCCGCCAGAAGGTGGCGAAGTCCGGCGGTATCGGCACGCCGGTAAAGATCTGCACGCCGGCTTCTTTGTATTTGCCGATCTGTGAAGAATAGTCGGTGGTACCGTCTTCGTATCCGCCTGGATCGAACACGGTGAAGCCGGCCTTTTCGATGATTGGCACCATGTGCGCGCGCAGCGCATTGCCGTCGGCGTCGTTCGGGAACATGACGCCGACCTTCTTGTTGGTCGGTACCTGTCCGTTGCTCCATTCCGAAATGTACGCCTTTGCGAATTCCGCAACGCCGAAAGAGAAATGATACGTCCACTTGAACGGCGAAGGCTCACCCGGCTTGGCACCGCGGCCGAAATACCATGCCTCCCAGGGTAGAACGGTGGAGACGCAGGGCACGCCCGCTGCTTCGCACGCATCGGAAACCGGATTGACGACTTCCGGCGTCGAAGTGGTCAGCATCAGGTCAACGTTATCGGTGTTGATCAACGCCTTCGCCAATTGACTCGCGCGGGCCGGATCGGATTGCGAATCCCGGTCGATGATCTCCACCTTGTATTTCTTGCCTCCGGACATCAGGCCGTTCGCCAGCGCCTTGCGCGCAAGGCCGAGGACGTAGGGGTCGCCTTCGCCAAAGCCGCCCAACGGGCCGGTTCGCGGGCTGACGAAGCCGATTTTGATGGTGTCGCCGGCTTGCGCAAAAGCCGACGATACCTTTCCGGCGAGCGCTAGCCCTCCGGCGCCGGCAGCGGCGCGCTTAACGAAATCACGTCGCGATACGCTGGCGACGCCAGATGTCGTCTGCTCTGTGTTCTGATTGCTAGTCCGTTTTCTGGATAGCATTTCCGTCCTCCCGAAGTAGAAGTTCTCTGGTCCAAAAGTTTGCGTCGTCCACTCCCGGACACGTCATCGTTTGGCAATACTTGCGACGTGCCTGGCAATTTTTGTATTTGCGAGTCGGGGCAGCCCGAGAAAGTACCCGACCAGCAATGCCTTCCATGTGCCATAACTATTCCCTCGATTTGAGTCCAGCGCGGCGCGTGCGACTCGTTGGTTTTGCGGTCGACGAGGTACGAAGAAATCTTCCAACCGGATTTTTCGGCGCGCGACACCCGGCAGCGGCACCATCGGTGGAAGTTTTTAGGGCGAGATCTGCGGCTAAATAGTATGAATACGGGGGACGGTTCGCATATCGTACAACTGCGTGATCGGGTTCACGGCGGCGCAAATATCGCTAGATTGAAGTCGCGAAGGACAAAGAGCTAACGGTGCCGCCCAAGAACGGCATTCGCCAGGGAGGAAAATCATGGCTGTTTCAGTGACGGCAAATGCCGTGAGCGCTGCAGTCGTCCGCACGAAGGGCGGCCCTTTCACCATTGAGCAACTGCGGCTTGACGAGCCGCGCGCCGACGAAGTCCTTGTCCGCATCGTCGCCACTGGCATGTGTCATACTGATATGGTGGTGCGCGATCAGGTCTATCCGGTGCCACAACCGATCGTGCTTGGCCACGAAGGTGCCGGTGTCGTCGAGAAAGTCGGTTCGGGCGTGGTCAAGGTACGGCCGGGCGATCATGTCGTGCTGACATTCATGTCCTGCGGCCGCTGCCGACTCTGCGAGCAGGGGCGGCCGGCCAATTGCATGAACTTCAACGCGCATAATTTCAGCGGCGGTCGGGCGGACGGAACCGGCAGTCTGCGCGACGACCACGGACGCGTGCATGATCACTTCTTCGGCCAGTCATCATTCAGCACGTTTGCGGTCGCCAATGAACGCAATGTCGTGAAGGTGCCGAAGGACGCGCCACTGGAACTGCTTGGTCCGCTCGGTTGTGGCATTCAGACCGGTGCTGGCGCCGTGATGAACGCGCTGAAAGTCGGCCCCGGCGCCAGCTTCGCGGCGTTCGGCGCCGGTGCGGTGGGACTAAGCGCAGTGATGGCTGCCCGCGCCGTCGGCGCGACGATAATCATAGCGGTCGACGTCGTTCCCGCCCGCCTGGCGCTGGCGAAGGAGATCGGCGCGACCCACACGATCGACGCCACTAAGCACGATCCGGTCGCTGCGGTGAAGGCCGTTACCGATGGCGGCGTGCAGTTCAGCCTGGAGACCACCGCGCTGTCTGCGGTCGTGCGTCAGGCGGTTGACGCTCTCGGCGTGCGGGGAACATGCGGTATTGTCGGCGCGGCGCCGCCCGGGACTGAGATCAAAATCGACGTTACCGAGTTCATGCAAATGTCGAAAACAATCTACGGCATCATCGAGGGCGACAGCGTGCCCGATATCTTCATCCTGCAGCTCCTGGATTTGTTCATGCAGGGGCGTTTTCCCTTCGACAAACTGACCAAAATGTACCCGTTCGATCGCATCAATGAAGCGGCGAGCGACAGCGAACGCGGGATCACGGTCAAGCCGATCATCAAGATCGGCACAAACTAAGCTCCATGCTACGAAATCGAATCGACATCCATCGCCATCGCCCTCTCGTTCCGCGCAAGCGCACGGATCCGGCGGGGGTGCCGGGTTGATCGATGACTCAGAACCGGCAGGGTTTGGTTTCCGTGATCGTCAACCACCACCTCTGAGTGAGTAAACCGCGCGCCGCGTGAATCGTGGATGCGTAGCTCCCCGCCCGTAAGCAGCGGATCACAGGCCCAGGAGGTCACGCGCTTCGGCAATGCAAGCGCAATGGTTCGTTATGTCCAGGTGAAGGCTGCGTATTCCTGCTGCTTTGCCTCCGTCGACGTTTCGTCGTTGGTCATCGATAAATACGACTTCGTTCGCCGCGAGATCGAGCGCTTTCAACGCGAGTTCATAAGCGCGCGGATCGGGCTTTAGAATCTTCGTATGCGTGGCGTCAACGATGCCGTCCACCTGATCGGCGAACGGCATGGTGGCCAACCATTCCTTGCCGTGAAACAGCTCCAGCTCGTTGGTCAAAATACCCAATTTGAGTCCTGCAGATTTCGCGTCGGAGATCAATTCAAGCATTTCAGGACGCAAGGTGACATCGAACGGAAGCTCATTGTGTCTTACGCAGAATTCCCGGATCTCCCATTCTTGTCCGACCAACCGGCCCACATCGCTCGCCCGCTTGCCCCAATAATCCCGCTCCGAAATCTTGCCGGTGAGCATCAGTTGCCACAGTTCATCAGATGCGGGATCGAATGGTCCCCCCCAGTCCAGCTTTCCCTTCGGCAACTTCAACAGACGTTCCAATGCTTCTCGTGTTTCGAAGAAGCTCTTTAGGATGACACCGCCAAAATCAAGCAACAGGCCCTTGTACTGACGACCCTTGTTTTTTGTCGGATTGATCCGCTCCAGCGCGCTCATTTACCTTGCCGTGGCAGTGTCGATGCGAAGTCGCGCGTTTCCTGACCGGCTCCCGGACAGGATCGCCGGCGTCGATTGAGAAGCCGCACCCCCACGATCGGCGTACCGAACCGTCTGCGGTGGGGGCTACTCGTTAGCTGTTATAAGGCACGAGTTTGGCCCCGATCGGAATCTTGGGATCGTCTGCATTGTCGGTGACGACCATGTCGAGCTTGAACTTGCTGCCCGGCTTCGCCGTTACCCACTGGGTACCGGCGAAGACCATCGGATAGACGTTGGGGAAAGGTCCCTTGGTAAAATCAAGCTGCCCGACCGGGGTCATCACCTTGAGGGTGCTTAAGGCCTTTGCGATGGATTGGCGCTTCTTCGGATTGTCGCTGCTCTTGAGCGCCGCGACCCCGGCGTCAATCAGCGCAGTATTGTCGCCGAGCATCTGGTTCCATTGCTTGCCGGTTTCCTTCTCGTAATTGTCCGCGAGCTGCTGCGACGTCAGCCCGGTCAATGACGACTTATACGGGAAGGTCGGATGCCAGAACGCGACCGTGGCGAGCTTCGGTCCGAGCGAACCCAGTGTTTCGACCTGCGACGGAAATAGCCCGGTCTTGGCGATTTGCGCGATCTTGACCATGCGCGTGTAGCCCTGTTGGGCCGCCTGACGCCAGAACACCGCGAAGTCCGGCGGAATAGGGCCGGTAGTGAAGATCTCGCAGTTCTCAGCCTTGAACTTCGCAATCTGGGCGGAATAGTCGGTGGTGCCGTCTTCATAGCCGCCTGGATCGATCACCGTGAACCCGGCCTTTTCCAGGATCGGCTTAAAGATATTACGTAATGCATTGCCGTCGGCATCGTTCGGCATCAGGAACGCCACGCGGTTATTGGTCTTCACCGGCCCGTTCCACTGCGAGATATACGCCTTGGAAAAGTTGGCAACGCCGAATCCGAAGTGATAAGTCCACTTGAACGGCGACGGTTCACCAGGCTTGCCGCCACGGCCGAAATACCAGGGCTCCCACGGCATGCCGGTCGACAGGCATGGTACACCGGCGGCCTCGCAGGCGTCAGCCACCGGGTTGACAGTTTCCGGCGTCGAGGTCGTCAACATGAAGTCGATGGCATCGCTGTTGATCAGCGCTTTGGCTAGCTGCCCGGCGCGGCTCGGGTCCGATTGGGTGTCGCGGTCGAGGATTTCGACTTTGTAGGTCTTGCCGCCGGCCGAGAGTCCGCCAGACAATGCTTTTCGCGCCAACTCGAAAACGAACGGATTGGGTTCTCCGAACCCGGCGAGCGCTCCCGTGCGCGGGCTGATGAAGCCGACTTTGATCACATCACCGGATTGTGCCGAGCCCGCGCCGCCGGACACAACCAAGGCAGCCGCGCCGGTGATCGCCGTTTTGACAAAGCCGCGCCGAGACACAGTCGCAGCCAACTGTTTGCCCATTTTGGGCGACTTCACCTTGTTCGAGCTCACGCTATTCCTCCCTTGCTGTACGATTTATCGGCCTGGTTGCGAATTGCTTTTCGCCGACCTTGTTCGTCTGCAGTGACAGATCGCTCCTTGGATCAAGCGGCCCGGTGTACGGTCACGAGACCTTTGTCGCCATCGACAGTGACGTCGTCGCCATCCTTGATTGTTTGGGTCGCAAGGCCGGTGCCCACCACGCATGGCACGCGGTATTCCCGGCTAACGACGGAAGCGTGAGTGAGCGTGCCGCCGCCGTCACACACGCAAGCAGAAATCTTGGTGAAGGCCGGCGTCCAAGTCGGCGTCGTCCCGACGCAAACCAGGACTTCACCTTGCCGCAGCAGATGCAGTTGATCCGGCGATCGAAGTACGCGGGCCGTGCCGCGCGCCACGCCGGACGACGCCGGAATGCCCGACAGTTGTTTCGCGTTGCCGGCCCCGGTTTTCATCCGGTCGAGGAACTCGTTGGTGATGCCGAAGATTTCGATCACTACCGGGTCGGCAATGGTCTCGGGCGGGGTGCCGAGCACGATCGGCATTTCCTCGATCCGCTTGTTCCATTCGTTGAAGTACGCCTTGCGATCGGCGATCAGCGGTTCGAAAGACTTGCGATTCTGCTTGCCGTTGGTGAGCGCGCTCAGCTCCGAGTAGAAGAGGAAGTTGATGTCTTCCGGATCATTGAAATCGACAGCCTTGGCGATGGCTTGTGCGGCCTTGCGGATCGGCAGCGTGCAGCGCATGTCGACGTACCAATTATGGTCGTCGTTCCACCAAGCGAAATTGGCATGCTGGCACGACGCGAGCGCCTGATCGAAGGCCTCGCGCTCCTTCGTCGTCATCTTGGCGCGTGAGCGCTCGATCAGACTTTCCCGTTCATCGACCGCCGCTTTCATGCTTTTCTCGAATGCATAGGGGTCGTTGCTCTGCAGCAGCGACTTTACGATGCCGAGACAATTGCTTGGCTGCTCAATCCAGGACGGCGAACTGACATCGACGACACTGTCGCTGCGCCAGCCGTATTCGTCGAGAAATGCATCGAAGGCCGCGACCCATTCTGCGGCGGCGGGCGTGTTCTTGAGCGCCTGATAAATGCCGGCGGGCGGAGTATCGGCGATGATTTTGTGGACCTGGGTGACGCGGGCTTTGTTTGCGAGCTGCCACATGACGCGGTCCGATTTCATCGGCTGTGTCTCGTATCCCTGCAGGAACTTCGGAATATCGGCCGCTGCAATCCCCAATTCCTTACACAGCCCGTAGAAGCCGAGATAATTGGCCGTGAGCGGGTACATCAAGTCGAAGTGGATTTCCCATGCGCGTACATGGAATGCACGCGCATCGATCATGAATTGCCAAATTTCCGCCGGTGATTTGCCGGAGAGATCGTAGGTCTCCAGGTGACGAAGACCTCTCACGATCTCGCCGCGCCGCTCGTCCCAGATGGCGGGAAAATTCTGCAGAAAGGGAGGTAACATCGAGCCGACGCGCTCGGCGCGGCTCCCGATGATCCAGGGCGTGACCGGGATGTCGGAACCGTAAACAAAAATGCCGGCGACGCGTGGCGCCAATCCATCGCTCGGCGGCAATGGCATGTTGCGCGCAGCCGATTGCGTGCCCCAGGCGAATCCATCCTCCAGCCAGACGAAATTAAGCGGATAGGCCCGCGGCCACTGGAAGCCCTTGAACCAGAACCGCGCCTCATCCTCAGGTTTGAACAATGAGAGCCGATCGCTCACCCACGGAGCGTCAATGTGCTTGACCGGATCGAATCCCGGGTAGCCTTTGTCTTTCAGAATCTCTGCAAAGGTGATCACGCCTCGTTCCTCCCCCCGGCCGTCGCTTGTTTGGCAAATGCCCCGCGGCGGTGGGCAGCTGCCGCCTCCGGCGGACCAGTTTCGAGCGGCAGCCCTCGGGTGTTGCATTGCGCAAAGCTACGACGCATGCCCTCTGCTTATTCGATGATGCTATGTGGCCGCCTGTAACGTTAAAAGGCACAGAATCCTGGTGTTTTTATCAGCACAGTTGAGCGTCGGCGAAGCCTTCCCATTGCACCCATTAGACAAAGTAGCCGCAGGCCAAAGCGCCGGCGCCGGTTGCGCCCGCGGAGATCGCATTTGTCGGGTTCGCGCAACGCGGAAGCGCCCACCCATTTGCCTCTGGCGCGCTCGGAGCGCCAAGCTATAGTTTCTCTCGACCGCCGGTGACATGCACCAGAGCGACGCCGCGCAGGACGACAAGCTCCTGCGAGCCAAGAACAAGTCGTGCGGCGAAGAGGGAGAGTGACATGAAGCGATCCGAAGGGGTCGTGAATCTTGTCCGGCAGTGGGTCGACAACGGTACGCTTGCACCTGGTGCCAAGGCGCCGTCGGTTCGGCAGATGAGCCGGATCGCGGGCTGCAGCATGTCAACGGTACATCAGGCCTATGGTCTGCTTGAAAACGCGGGCGTTTTCGTCGCGCTGCCGCGGTCGGGCTTCTATATCGAGGAAGGGGTCGGCCGCTCTCGCAAGCCGGACGTTCCGGACGGCGGTTCAGCCGAGATCGCCCGCGAGATTTCGATCAACGAGTTGACGCTCCGCTTGTTCGCATCGTGGAGCAACAGTGAAATCCAGCAATTCGGCGCAATCTACGCCAGCACCGATCTGTTCCCGGTCGAGGATATCAATCGGCACTTTCGCCGAGTCCTGCGCAACAGCCACGGGTCCAAGGGAGCCGATACAGCCAGCTCGACCCAGGGCGATCCGGCGTTGCGCGAGGCTCTCGCACAGCGCTACGTCGAGCACGGTGTTGCGCTGTCCGCCAACGACATCGTCCTCACCGCCGGCGGAATGCATGCGCTCAATCTCTGCATCAATATACTGACCAAGCCCGGCGACATCGTCCTGATCGAATCGCCGACGATGTTTCCGGTTTTTACCGCCTTGGAGCACCGCGGCCTGCGGGCAATCGAAATCTCCTACTCGGCCAAGCACGGCCTCGATCCCGACCAATTCGAATATTTGACCGACCGGCACGACATTCGCGCCTGCGTGTTGATGCCCACGCATCAGTATCCGACCGGCGTTTCGACGCCGGAGGATGCGGTACGCAAGATCGTCGAAATCGCCCGCCGCAAGAATCTGCCGATCATCGAGAACGGCGGCTATATGGACCTGCAGTACGGCAAGAGCTGCGCGCCAACCCTCAAGCGCTTCGACGAAGCGGGACTGGTGCTGCAAGTCGGCAGCTTCTCCAATACGCTGGCGCCCGGTTACGGAATCGGCTGGCTGGTGCCGGGTCGCTTCCGCGAAAAGATCGTTCAGATGAAATTCGCCAGCAACCTGATCAGCGGGGGGATCTTCCAGCGCGCCGTCGCCGACTATATGCGCAGCGGTAATTTCAATCGTCACCTGCGCAACCTGCGCAGCAAGCTCTTGGCGCGCGTGGAGCATGGGATCGGCTTGATGGACAGGTATTTCCCCCCGGGATGCAAAATGACGAAACCGTCGGGCGGCTTCATGTGCTGGGTCGAAGGGCCGCCGGATTTCGACTCGGTCGCCGCATGCCGGGATGCGTTGGCCCGCGGTGTCGGTCTGCCGCCCGGTCCGTTGTTCTCGGTACGCGAGGCGTTCCGCAATTACATCGGACTGAACTTGTCGTTCCCGTGGACCACGGACGCGGAGGCGCGGCTGCAAACGATCGGCGAACTCATCCGCGAGCACAGCCAGTAGAGCGAAGTTCTCTCAGATTGAATCGATAGCGTGGCTGCTGTTTGGTTGGAGCACGATCTTTCGGAAGGCCAGCTGCCACTTTTCCCGAATCATGCTGTAGCGGCGGAACAGTTTTTCAGGCCGCCGCAGCCCGACCCCAAAGTTCGACCGTTGCCAGCCGCCCGCCTTCGGCAAGCGCTTCCAACTTTGCCCACATGATGGAGGGGTGAACGCGCTGATAAAAGACGCCCTGCGCGAATCCGCAATCGGTGCTGCCGATGACGCGCTCGCGGCCGACGAGCTTGGCAAGGCGAACCAGGCGCTCCGCCACGAGCTCAGGATGTTCGACTACGTTGGTCGTGTGGCTGATGACACCGGGCAGCAAGACCCGCTGCGGGGGCAGTTCGGCTGTTTCCCACACGCGCCATTCATGTTCGTGGCGCGGATTGGCCATTTCCAAGGAGTAGCCGCCTACCTTCACGCTGAGGATGAGGTCGATGATGTCTGCCGCGGCCACGTCGTTAGTGTGCGGTCCGTTCCAGCTTCCCCAGCACACGTGGTATCGGCTTTGTCGCTCAGGAATCCCCTCGAGGGCGCGATTGAGGGCGACGACCTTCTGCTCCGCCCAAGCGTAATAGTCGGTGAAGCGCGCCGGTGGAACCATGACATCGTATTTGGCAGCGAGCCACGCGTCGTCGAGTTGCACGATTAATCCGGCGTCGGTGATTGCCCTGTACTCGGTGCGCAATGCATCTCCGAGGGCCACGCTCAGTTTTTCCTCGCTGCCGTAATATTCGTCACGCAAGCCCGCCAGAACGCTCGCTGGCGCAGCCACTGGCAGAAAACCGGTGACGGCTGCGTTGGCCGGTAACGCCGCCTTGAGATTGGCGATGTCACGCTCGACCTGGGCTTGGCCGCGATAACTGATGGGGCCGGTCACCACCCAATAACCGGCCGAGCCGCTGGCCTGTTGGCCGCGATGGTATTCGGCGTAGAAGTCGCGGAAGCGTTCGAAGTCCTGCCCGGCCGACGGCGTCGGCCTCGGACGCTCGCTCGGAACCGCGCGGAATTCGAGGCCATTCAGCCGCTCCGTCACGTAGCGATACCAGGAGCTCTTTGAATATTCGCCATCGTTGACAACATCGAGACCGGCTTTGACCTGCCGCTCGACCACGTCGGCAACGGCCCGCGTCAGGTACTGTTCGTACGCCACATCATCGATGGCCTCTCGCTCGAGCCGCTTGCGCATATAGGCGACGAGCTCCGGCGGCCGCACCAAGCTGCCGACGTGGGTGGTTTGGATCCGGTCGGTGTTGGCTTGCATCAAGCTTCACCCACGGGACGTCTCAGCCGTGTCCCCAGATTTCCTCGGCAACCTCGACGACGAGCGACAGCTTTGCCCATTGTTCGTCCTCGGTCAGCAGATTGCCCTCTTCCGTGCTGGCGAAGCCACATTGCGGGCTGAGACAGAGTTGGTCGAGGTCGATGAACTCGGCGGCCGCTTCGACGCGGCGCTTGATATCGTCTTTGGATTCGAGCTTGCCGGTCTTGGATGTCACGAGCCCCAGCACGATTTTTTTGCCCTTGGGGACAAGCCGCAGCGGCTCGAAGCCGCCGGCGCGCTCGGTGTCATATTCCATAAAATAGACATCGATATTTGTCTTGTTGAACAGGATGTCGGCAATCGCATCGTATCCGCCGGCGCCCTGATAGGTGGAGCGGAAATTGCCGCGACAGAGGTGCATACCGGTCACCATGTCCGCGGGCTTGTCCGACAATGCGATATTTGTCGCCTGCGAATAGAGCTCCGGCAGCTTCTCCACGTCGTTGCCGTGCTCGATGAAGAATTGACGCTGTTTCGGGTCGACCAAAACGATCATGTAGACTTCGTCAAGCTGCAGATAACGGCAGCCTGCATCGCCAAAGGCTCGCACGATCTGCCGGTAAGTCTTCGCCAAATCGGCGTAGAACTCCTCGAACGAGCTATAGACCGACCCGTCGAGGATCGTCTCGCCGCGATGCGCGAGAAAGGCGCTGGGCGCGGGAATCGTCATCTTCGGAATCGAGGCCGGCCCGGCGACCGATTTTAGAAAGCGGAAGTGATCGATCATCGGGTGTTTGGTGAACGTGCCGAGCCGCGCCGTCGGTCGATGCGCCAGGGTCTTCGGTTGACTGCCTTGGAAGCGTTTGACGTCGGGTGTCGAGAAGGTCTCGACATTGTCGAGATGGCGAAAAAAATCGCGGCTCCAGAAGCTGCGCCGGTATTCCCCATCGGTCACGGTTCTAAGACCAAGCGATTCCTGCCTGGCGACAGCGCGGCGGATCGCTTCGTCCTCGATCTTCTTAAGGTCTGCCGCGGCGATCTCTGCGCGCTCCAGCTTGGCACGCGCGTCCTTAACATCCGGCGGGCGCAGCAAGCTGCCGACATGCTCGGCGCGGGACGGCGACTGGTTCCTCATCATCAGGCTTCCGATTTTATGAGCGCGGCAATTTTGAGCGGAGTTGCGAAACAAAGAAAGTAGGTCCCGCGCACGACCCGCTGCGGTGCTAACATCGGTTCCTGATCCTCTCAAGATAAAATGCCGTAAGGCCCTAGCGATTATTGTCCGCCGCTTCGATTATTCGATTCTGTACTGCACAAACGGCCGCGAAACTGTGCCGATGAAAGGACTGTGCTGGCCGAAATGAAAATGATCTGTTTCTTTCGAAGAGTAGCCCTGCGGACCAGGATGATGTAGTGCAGAGGCCAAAGAAACGAGCGCAGTGATCGTCGATCGCCGTGCCTTCAGGTGGAACCGTCAGGTTAGGGTTCACGATGCTCCGGTGGTTGAGCGAGTTGACCGATGCAGACTTCGCGGCGGTAGGACCAAAAGTTGCCCGGCTCGCCGCGCTGCGCGAACTGGGGGTCGAAGTCCCCGACGGATTCGCGGTGACCACCGGTGCGTTTCGAACGTTCCTTGCCAGCAATTCCCTGGAAGCCGTCATCGATCGCGAACTGGCGTCGGTGACCGAGACCGACAATTTCGCCGCGGCGGAAGCGGTCTCGCAGCGTCTGCGCAGCCTCGTCGAGCAGGCGCCACTCGAAGCTTCGTTCGAGGCCGCATTGCGCGAGGCTTATGACGAGCTGTGCTTCCGTTACGGCGATGTCGCGCTGCCGGTCGCGGTGCGCAGTTCAGCAGCCGGAGAAGACGCCGCCGCGGCGAGCTTTGCCGGGCAGTACGAAAGCTATCTAGGCATCATCGGCGCCGAAGCCGTCGTTACCGCCGTGCGGCAGGCCTGGGGCAGTCTATTCGTCGCGCGTGCACTAAGCTACCGGCTGCGTCAGAAACAGCACTATCGTGACACGCCGATGGCAGTCGGCGTGTTGCGCCTGGTACACGCTCGTTGCGCGGGCGTCGCCTTCTCGGCTGATCCTGTGAGCAAGAAGCGCGACCGCTTCATCATCGAGGGGGCCTGGGGCTGGGGTGAATCGGTCGTGCAAGGCACGGTCGAACCCGATCATGTCGAAGTCGACCGTACCGCGGGCCGGATCATTGCGTATCGGGTCGGCGAAAAGCGCGTCGCCTCGGTTTTTGACCGGGTTCGCGGCGGCGTCACGGAGCAGCAATTGCCGGCGCGCTTTCATCAGGCGCGGTGTCTTACGGACGAAATGGTTCGCGCATTGTGGACGACAATCGCGCAAATCGAGCAGCAGTTCGAGAGGCCCATCGATATTGAGTGGGTGATCGAGCCAGGCTGGCGCCCCGGGATTCCCGTTTCGGTGGTGCAGGTGCGTCCCATCAGCACCTTGGACGGAGAGAATGCGAGTTCCCCGCCGCCGAAGTGGGACGCGCTCGGCTACGCCACGAAATACGGCCTAGGTATCAAGCCGGCCGCTGAACCAACGAAATCGCTGCCTCAGAGATGACACCCGAAGAAGATATCTTGCTGCGCGTTGAGTCTGCTTTGACCCCGAAGTCGGGATCGAGGTAGATGGAGCAGCGCTGTATTTTCCAATCGCGAATTTCGAAGACATCGCACGCTCCGGCCGAGATTCCAAGTGTGTACAATAGGCCGTAGGCCAATGAACCCGATGACTGCATGTCATAGAGCGGCAACTACTTCCCACCGAAATATGTATCCGCAAGGACGAAGCAGGATCATCCTGCAACTAAAACGGGAATGCAAGCCGAGGCTGTACACTCGGACAGAAGCTACAGAAAAAGCCCGTGCGCACCCTGCCGGCCGCGAGCGCGTTCGCTAGAACCCGATCTTATCAATCCACTTTTTGAGTTGCGGCACTGAGAAGCCCTTGCCGTAATCGTCGGCCACTGTTCGTTCCTCATGGCCAAGGAGCGCCCACTGTATCCGTTCAGGGCACTCGACGGCGCGTAGCCGGTCTTTTGCTCTATGACGCAGGCTGTGGACGACTTTGCACGGATCGACGATGCCGCAGTCGTCCAAAAATCGGTTAAGCTTTTTCGATACCGCATCCGCCGGGTCCGCGTCGCTGCTTACAGCGGCCCTCGGATTTTCTCAGGTAGAAACGGCAACACGGTTGCCGGGAGCGGCACGCGGCGCAATGATTGCTCGGTCTTTTTGCCGGCGATCACATAGCGCACGCCACGCTCTTTTTCCTCGCCGTCAATCTCAAAGGCTTCGCTGAGCCGCATTCCAGTGCTCGCCAAAAGCCGCGACAGTAATTGCTCCGATGCGTCGAGTTTGCCGAGGTTGCGCCTAATAACCTTCATGTCCGCATCGCTGAGCGGCAAGCGGCGTTGTTTGTCGTTACGCTTGGGGACGATGCTGGAAAACGGGTTGAACTTTAATCGCCCTTCCTTGATAGCAAGATTGACCGCAGCGTTTAGCCATCCGACCTTTTTCTCAATCGTCGCGCTCTTGAGTCCTTCGCCTTCAAAGTGCGCCACAAGTTTGCGACCGTCGTCCCCATCCGCGTCTTTAAGCGGCTTACTATCGGTCAACTGTTTGTAGAGCTCCCACACCGCACGCGCTTCGCGCTCATAGTAGCCGATGACATTGGCATGCTTCAAATAGGGTTTCCAGAATGGCATCATCGCCGTTCTTTGTCGGCAACGTAGGGCGGCCTGCCGCTTCCGTAACTTCAATGGGGATGGGTAGAGTGAGCCCTACCAGCGGCAACGCCACTATCTCCGCCTTCCGGCGGTCAACCGTGTGCAGCGACTTCTCAATGCGGCCTGTGGGGGACCGAAGCTTGATCCACCAATTTTCCGAGCCGAGCCGCTGGAAAATGTAGCTGCCGTGTTTCGCTCTTGCCATGCGGCGACTATAGCTGGCGACAGGCTTTGACGACGGCCGATTGGCGACAGAATTGGCGACGGGTTAACACCGATGGAATCGGTACTTTGTGCGCTTTTCGGCGCGTAGCTTTCCGTCTTGCCGGGCCCGCCATAAAAATCCTTGCAGGAAGGTGCTTTTCAAGCGCCGGCGCGCTTCGTCCTCCATCCAGTCGCGCCGTTAATACTTTCTGATCTCGCGAGCTATGGATTCGCACGTGACCATAATCGCCAAGTAATGTCTGTTTGCTACACCAATTGGCGGCTGCTGGAGTTGACGGTTGTCTTCGCGGGCTCGACCGCCCAGACCAGCCAGGGCGAGGCCCACCAGGTGCGATGATGATACAGCAACTGAATCGGCTCGCACTTCCGACCGCCGTCTCGATCGCATCTTTTGACGCGACGTTCTTCGTTGCCGCCGAAATCTTCGGCCTGACCGATCGTGAAGTATTTCTCGGCGTGACTGCCGGAGCAATCGGCGGATTGAGCGTGCTGGCAGCGGTCCTGTGGCAGTCCACCAGAAACGTCGCGACGCAGGTCACCAACTGATATCGGGCCGGCAGGCAAAGGCGCGCGCTTTTTCACTTTTCAGGACGCGTTTCGGGAGGAGGCGGGAGATGTGGGGTCGATGGTGCGCGTTTCTCAACGACGAGTCTGGCGCTACTTCCATCGAATACGCACTGATCGCTTCCGGCGTTGCGCTCGTTATCATCACGGTGGTAAAGGGCGTCGGCACGAGGCTCCACACCACTTTTTCCTCGATCTCGACGCAGCTGAAGTGACGGCCGCCTCAGTAGGCGCCTCGTTTTCCCCGGCATGTTGGCGCAAACGCCGTCCCGCTTCCCGCGCAGCGTGGTAGCGGTTCGGATTTTCGCCCATTGATCTGAATCAACTTAAACGGAGCCATCAAAGGCTAGGAACTTCTACAGGCCTTAGCTAGCCCGTGCCCCACCCCGACGTCCCCGACTGGCCCCCACCAGTCGAAAGAGCTAGGGCTTTTGCTTTTGTTGAAATCGGAGATGGCGTGCCGAACATTTGTGGCATTTGCGCCATAACGCCGATTTCGCCGGCGCTTTGAAGCTCATCTCCGCGTCTGCCTGCTCTACCCCATCGACGATGTTGAACGACAATATCCGCTACGCGCCTCTCACCTCGATCTGGACGTCGACGTTGCCGCGCGTCGCATGCGAATAGGGGCAGATTTTCTCGTGTGCTTCCTTGGCGAGCGCCGCGAGTTCGGCTTGCGGCAGGCTCGGATCTTCGACCCGCAGCTTCACGGCGATACCAAAGCCGCCGCCGTCGCGCGGACCTATTGAGACATCGGCGGTGACGCTGGCCTTGGTCGCATCCTGCTTGTGCTGCTTGGCAACAAAATCGAGCGCGCCGCCGAAGCAGGCGGCGTAGCCGGCGGCGAACAGGTGCTCGGGCGTGGTGGTCCCGGGTTTGCCCGGTCCGCCCATCGCTTTGGGTACGGACAGGTCGGCGCGAACCGAGCCGTCGCTTGCTTCAGTGTGGCCGTTGCGTCCGCCGGTTGCGGTCGCAGTGGCGGTGAACAGCGGTTTGATTGTGTCCATCTGTTACTCCATATGTTCTCGCGGTTGGTCCACGCCTAAAAATCGATCGTCGGGATCAGATTGCAATAACGGCGATGAACTGAGGCGAAACGGCTGTCGCTGCACGGACTCGCCGACCAGTAATGCCTCACGTTCAGGCGGCACGCGGCGTAATCGCGGGTGTGCGGCACATAACCGTAGAGCCGGCAGGTGTCCGCCGTGGCGATTGGCGCGGCGTGTGTGCATTCAGCCGCGATCATCGCGATCGCCGCCAACAAAAATCGAAGCGTCCTTTGTGGCGTCACTTTTGGTCGCGCAATAGCTGGGAGCATTTTCATGCCAGTCTAGTCCGCCGCGCTGCACATTCCGAACAGTTCCCCCGCGTATTTGCAGGTTGCTCAACGTTATCGCACTTTTGTACTACAGGTCGAGAACAAGGCGGCACATTCGGGGGAGAAATCATGGCGCTGACGCTCTATCACAACGATATGTCGGTCTGTGCGCAGAAGGTCCGGCTATGCCTCGCCGAGAAGGACCTCGCCTACGAGGCCAAGCATCTCAACCTGCGCGAAGGCGACCAGAAACGCCCCGAATACCTCGCTCTCAACCCCCACGGCTACGTGCCGACCCTGGTGCACGACGACTTTGTGGTCTGCGAGTCGACCGTCATCTGCGAATACCTTGACGACGCGTTTCCCGATCCGCCGCTCAAGCCGGCCGACGCGAAAGGCCGTGCGCGGATGCGCGGCTTCACCAAGTTTATCGATGCAGCGATCTTCCCGGCCACCGGAACGGTGTCGATGTCGATCGCGTTCCATCATCAGTATAAACCGGAGATATACGACACGATGGAAAAAGCCCGGCCGGGATGGCTCGCCAATCTCCGCCAGCTGCAGAAGGGCACCGAGAACCCGGCGTTTCCCGCCGCGATCAAGCGCCTCGACAAGATGGTCGCGGATATGGACCGGGCACTGGCGGGAGGCCCGTGGCTGGCGGGCGAGACCTACTCGCTCGCCGACATCGGCTACGCGCCTTACGTGACGCGGCTCGATCATCTCAAATTCCTCGCCGGCATGATCGCGCAGCGCCCGCGCGTTGCCGCGTGGTACGATCGGATGCGCGCGCGCAAGCCCTACCAGAGCGCGCTCGCCGAATGGTTCAATCCTAAATATCTGCCGCTGATGGACGAGAAGGGCAGCGAGGCGTGGCCTCGCGTCAAGGAGCTGCTAGCCGCCTAGACTTCCGGCGAGCGGCAGTCCATCTCCGTCATTCCGCCGCCTTGCGTGTTTCGAAGTAGCGGTTCTCCGGCCGCGGCAGACCGAGATTCTCGCGCAAGGTCTTGCCTTCGTACTCGCGGCGGAAGATGCCGCGGCGCTGCAATTCAGGCACCACCTGCTCGACGAAGTCGTCGAGGCCGCCGGGAAGATACGGGAACATGATGGTGAAGCCGTCGCTCGCTTCGGTGACGAGCCATTCCTCCATCTCGTCGGCGATGGTTTTTGCCGTGCCGACCATGGCGAGGCCGGAATAACCGCCGAGCCGCTGCGCCAGCTGGCGCACTGTGAGATTTTCCCGCGCCGCCATCGCGACCACCCGGTCGCGGGCGCTCTTGCTGGCGTTGCTCTCTGGGATTTCCGGCAGCGGCTTGTCCGGATCGAAGCGTGAGGCGTCGTGGCCCAGCGCAATCGACAGCGAAGCGATGGCGCTGTCGTAATGCACCAGGCTGTCGAGCTTGGCGCGCTTTGCCCGCGCTGCTTCGACAGTGTCGCCGACGACGACGAAGCAGGCCGGCATGATCTTCATGTGATCGCGCGCTCTCCCGGCCTTTTCCATGCGGCCCTTCACGTCGGCGTAGAATTCGCGGCCGGCGGCGATGGTGCTCGGCGGCGTGAACACCGCTTCCGCGGTCTCCGCCGCGAGTTGCCGCCCGGAATCGGACGCGCCGGCCTGCACGATCACCGGCCAGCCCTGGATCGGCCGCGCGATATTGAGCGGCCCGCGGACCGATAAGTATTTGCCCTTATGATTAAGGACGTGCAGCTTGTCGGGATCGAAGAAAAGGCCGTGTTCGACATTGCGAATGAAGGCATCGTCGGCCCAGGAATCCCACAGGCCGGTGACGACGTCGTAGAATTCCCGCGCGCGGCGATAGCGCTCGCCGTGCTCCATGTGATCGGACATGCCGAAGTTGAGCGCCGCGTCCGGATTGGAGGTGGTCACGATATTCCAGCCGGCGCGGCCGCCGCTGAGATGATCGAGCGAGGCAAAACGGCGCGCGACGTGATAGGGCGCATCGAACGTGGTCGAGCCGGTGGCGACGAGCCCGAGATGATCGGTGACCATCGCCAGCGCCGAGAGCAGCGTGAACGGCTCGAAGGACGTCACCGTGTGGCTGTGCTTGAGCGCATCGAGCGGCATGTTGAGCACGGCCAGATGATCGGCCATGAAGAAGGCGTCGAACTTGGCGCGCTCCAGCGTCTGCGCGAACCGCTTGATATGGGCGAGATTGAAATTGGCGTCCGGAAAGGCACCGGGATAGCGCCAGGCGCCGGTATGGATGGTGGTAGGGCGCATGAAAGCGCCGAGATGCAGCTGACGTGATCCGCTCATGCCTTCACCCGCTTAGGACCCTCCCAAAAG
>JBAUGC010000169.1:0-2177 GCA_049679485.1 Xanthobacteraceae bacterium | reverse complement strand
CTGTAGCCGGGGACAGCGCGTGTCTCCGCACCGAAAGTGACGCTCAACGAAGACGCAGAACCCGGTGATGGGAGAATGCTCAGCGTCCGATTCATGGCGGTCCTCATGATCCACTACTCCTATCTACTAACCCCCCGAGAGCGGGGCTGGTATGACGCCAAGCCGATTTGTCAGCTTCGACACGGCGGGCCTCGTTGATATGCGCGAATTTAGAATTGATTGTACTGCTCGATCACGGCTCCAAAATTCGGGAAACGAAGTATCAGATTGATCGTGATTAATAGAGCAATCGTGCACGAGATAACGATCACCGTAAGCTCGGGATCCGTCATTGCAGCGATCAACTGATTCCATCTAGTTTTGGTGGCTTTGGCAGCACGGCCCCTCGACGCCACCGGCGGTGAAAGATCATGCGCCTCGGGTAAAGGGGTCATAGCAGACTCCTCTTATGCGGCCACGCGGATCTAACTTCACGCGGATCTAACTTACTGTCCTTCGCAGCGAACTTCGTGCCGCGCGTGGCGTGCAGCGGAACCAAATGCCAGCCGGTGGCACCGCTTTTCAGCGGTATCTCTCAACGCCCAGTGAGAGTGGGGCACAACCACGGTTGCCGCGTCCTCCGATCGGAGGACCCCCGATCACTTTCCTCGGGTTGAGCGGCATCCTCGAAAGTTCCAAATAGCGAATTTGGAACCCTCGGGATGACGCCTTGGTTTCACCCAACGAGCGGGTTGGAAAATCCAGCGACGAGCTTGACCAGGTCGGCCTGGCGGGCGGCGCCGGTCTTATTGTAGACTCGGCCGAGATGGGTCTTAACCGTGGTCTCGGCAATTCCAATTGCGTCCGCGACCTCAGGAACGCCGCCGACCTCGACAATTGCCAGCAGTACCCGCAACTCCGTCGGCGTCAGCTTGTAGGCCTTGGCGATCGCCTCCGGCGGCGATGGCGTGTTGAGCGCGGTCTTATGCACGAACAGGGCGGCTACGGCTGCATAACTGGTCCCGGCCCGCCGGCGCACGCCGGACGTCAGCGGCAGCACGTGAGCGACATGGCGGTCGTCGTCGCGCGCGATAATGGGCACGGCGACGCCCTTGATGCCGATCGCCGCGTCACCGTTGCTGGCCGTCGCAAATGTATCAGCTAATGTCTGGTCAGTTTCCGGGTCGTTGAAGATCAGTCGCCCACCCTGCGCGCCCAGGACGCGCGCTCTCTTGATCATTACATGGCCGGCGGTATTGGCATGGACGATGCGTCCGGACCCATCGACTAGAAACATCCCGGCGCTTAGCCCGTCAAAAGTGTCCGCAAGTTGCGCAGCTTCAGATTTCTTGTGATCGAGCAATCCGCCGATAAGCACGGCCCGTCGGACATGCGGCGTCAAAAGCTGCATCCGCCGCCGCGTCTCGTCATTCACGAGACCATCGCGCTGGTGACGAAAGACGGTCAACATCGCCACATCGGTCGCTGACTTTTCCAGAACAGCAGTGGCCGAATCCACCAAAAACTGCGGTCGCGCCCACTCATTATAGAATCGTGTCTCGAGAAATTCCTCGTAGGCTATAAAATCCTTAGTGGTGATAATATCGCCGACGCCGGCGAAGATCTGGCTGTTGGTGGACGGATCGAATTTTATATATTTCTCAAAATAAAGTCGTACGTAACCAGGATCGAGGCCGTATTGATGGAAAACTTGGCCGCTTTTGTTGACGACAGCCTTTGAAAATACCGACGCTGCCGGACCACCGACGAATCCTGCCGCGTCTTGAAGCACCTTGAGCCATAACGAGGGTTCCAAAGCGGCATCGTAGATGTCGCCGATCAGCGCGGAGAGCCTCTCTGCCTCATCCATCAACTTAAACCCAGCGGGATGTCCGCGTTACCGGCAACTCGGATTTTAACGCGCTGCGAGCAAAAAAGCACCACACATCGACCGACACTACGACGAGAGGATCGGACAAATGTGATCGTTATAGCGTCGGGAAAAGTTAAAACTGGCATGAAGACCTAGTCGCCTGATTCAGTCAGATTGAAGGGTATAGATGCTTAAGTTTGATGCGAGCATTTTTAGTGGTGAATTGCCAGTCGGCCTTTGTGTGGTTGGCATTGCGGTGGTGCTCCCAGGCGGCGATTTCGTCGATGAGGGTTTGTTTATCGGGAATGCGGCGATCGAGGCACTG
>JBAUGC010000168.1:0-7082 GCA_049679485.1 Xanthobacteraceae bacterium | reverse complement strand
GTCATTGGCCGTGCTGGTGCGCAACATTTCTGAAGAAGTGACGAAATACGGTTCGTTCTCCAAAGTGCCGACAGAAACGGTCGGCAACGCGCGCAACGACATGTACCTCGCGTCCGAAGCGATCCGTCTGCTCATGAAGGACAAGCAGAGCGACCTCTCAGCAGACGAAATCAGCACGCTGAAAGCTTACAGGCTATCGCTCGACGCGGCGACCAAGTTCATCCCGTGGTGGGTCAAGGTCGCCGTGGCGATTGCGCTCGGCCTCGGAACGATGATCGGCTGGAAGCGCATCGTCGTCACCGTCGGCGAGAAAATCGGCAAGACGCATTTGACCTACGCGCAAGGCGCCTGTGCCGAGATCACGGCGGCAGCAACGATTGCCGCCGCCGACATGTATGGGCTACCGGTCTCGACCACCCACGTGCTGTCGTCCGGCATCGCCGGTACGATGTCAGCGAACGGTTCTGGATTGCAGCTTTCGACCGTCCGCAACATCGCGTTGGCGTGGGTCCTTACCCTGCCAGCCGCCATGGCGATCTCTGGCACGCTATACTGGGCGTTCTCGGCGATGTTCTAAGTCGCCTCGGAAAATCCGGCTCGCGATATTGTATAAGGGCGCCGGGTAATTCCGGCGCCCTTTCGTTTGCCGAACTGCCGCTGACGGCCAGCTTGGTCACATCAATTTGACGAAAACAGAAATCGGCTCGTGCCCCAGGGCGCGGAACCGTGCGTTTTACGCCGCATCTTAACCGGTGCCGCATCCGGGGTTTTTGCTGCCGCAATGCAAAATGAGAAGCGTCGATTACGTACACTGCATTGTGAACCGATATGCGATCCATCTCCGCGTTCGCTTATGGCTTCCAGACCGCGGTCCTGCCATGATGCTGCGGGTTCAGATGTCGCCGCACATCACCAGATGTGCAGCAGACGCGGGCCCTGAACAAACAAACAAAAAAGTTTGAGGAGGTAAGCCATGCCGTCTTCACATGTTCTCGTCGGCGCGAGCGCCACACCGGCGCGCCCTGTCATCCGCCACATTGCGCCCGCGGACTTGCTGCAATCGCTCGCCTTAGGGCTCGATGACTTTTCGGCCATGCCCAGCCACGCTGTGTTTCTCTGCTTGATCTATCCCTTGCTCGGCTTGGGGCTGATCTCGCTTGCCTCCGGCTATTCGATGTTGCCGCTTGCGTTCCCGATCGCGGCCGGCTTTGCGCTGATCGGACCGCTCGCCGCAATTGGCCTCTATGAACTGAGCCGGCGCCGCGAAGCCGGTCTCGACACATCATCGAGCCACGCTTTTGACGTTTTGCACTCGCCTTCACTCGGCGCCATTGTCGCGTTGGGCGTATTGCTGATGGCGATCTTCTTGGTTTGGCTCGCGGTAGCCGAAGCAATCTATGTCGCCAATTTCGGGTACGCCGCGCCAGCCTCGATCCGGCACTTTGTCGAGGACGTGTTCACCACAACCCTTGGCTGGAACCTGATCGTCGTCGGCACCGGCGTCGGATTCCTGTTCGCCGCGCTCGTTCTCACCATCAGTGCCGTATCCTTTCCGCTTCTCCTCGACCGCGATGTCGGCGCGGCGGTTGCACTGCTCACGTCAATCCGCGTTGTTATCGCCAATCCTCTGACCATGGCGCTGTGGGGCTTGATCGTCGCTGCCCTGCTGGTGATCGGTTCGCTGCCGCTCTTCCTCGGCCTGACAGTGGTGATGCCGGTGCTCGGTCATGCCACCTGGCATCTTTATCGCAAGGCGGTAGAGCCCGACCCGGCATCGCGGCTCGATTATCGCCCGCGCGAGCGGGCCCCGCGTTACGCGGCGGATTTCCCGGCGTCTTTGTTCCCCACACGCCGCTGACATCGAACTCCGGCGACGGACCGCGCCGGAGTCTCGCTCCTCTGGGATAAAATTGCCTCTGGGATAAAATTGGCCGCTGCTGGTACGAAACCGGCAGCGGGATGGTGTTTTGCGCGTTCTGTTTGTCAGCGCGCGTCAAACGTTTATCATGAGAAAAAAAGCCGACTTCGCCAGGGGAGATGAAGTCCGATGCTGGACGACTTGCTGCAGCGCAAGCCGTATAACGCCGTTGCGGACTTCGTTGATGCCCCGGTTGCGCGCGGCCTGGGCGAGAAGATTGCCTTCATCGATGCCGAGCGTTCGCTCAGCTATGGCGAACTGCAAGCGCGCTCCTGTAGGTTTGCGGCGGCACTGAGCGAACTGGAGCTGCGCCCGGAAGAACGGCTCGCGTTGCTCCTATATGATTCTGTCGACTTTCCAGTTGCGTTCTGGGGCAGCGTGCGTGCCGGCATCGTAGCGCTGCCGCTCAACACACTGCTTACAGCCGAGCAGTACGCTTACATCCTCGGCGACAGCCGGGCTTCGGCAATCGTCGTTGCAGCATCGCTTGCGAAGAGCCTCGTCCCCATTCTCGATCGTTTGCCGCGCCTGCGCACTATCGTTCTTGCTAATGCAAGCGCCGAACAGCGCGCCGCGTTTGGCGATCGCAACGTCTACGATTTCGCCGACCTCATCGCGAGACAGCCATCCACTCTCTTCAAGGCGCCAACGCTGTCCGACGAAGTTGCGTTCTGGATGTACACGTCGGGCTCGACCGGCGAACCCAAAGGCGTCAAGCACGTCCATACCACGCTGATGGCTGCGGCACGGCTTATGGGTCAGCGCGTGATTGGCATCCGCGAGGACGACGTGGTGTTTTCGGCGGCCAAACTTTTCTTCTCCTACGGCGTGGGCAACGCCATGGCGTTTCCGATGTCGGTCGGCGCGACCACGGTGTTGCTGTCGCAGCGCCCGACCCCCGATACGGTCTTCGACATGATGCGCCGGCATCGGCCGACGATCTTCTACGGTGTGCCAACGCTCTATGCGTCGCTGCTCGCGCACAAGGACATGATCCACGGCGCTGGCTCCGACCGTCTGCGCCTTGCCGTCTCAGCAGGCGAGGCGCTACCTCCCCATCTCGGCGAGCGCTGGCGCGCAGCTGCGGGTGTCGATGTGCTCGACGGCATCGGCTCGACCGAAATGTTTCAAACCTTCCTCAGCAATCAGCCGGGTGACGTGCGCTACGGCACAACCGGCAAGGCCGTTCCCGGCTACGAGCTCAAGATTGTCGACGAGCACGGGAGCGGGGTTGCCGACGGCGAGATCGGTGAACTCATCGTCCGCGGACCGACCACCGGCGAAGGCTACTGGAACCAACGCGCCAAAAGCCGCCGCACCTTTGCCGGCGAATGGACCTATACCGGCGACAAATTCTTCCGCAACGCCGACGGCTACTACCATTATTGCGGGCGGACCGACGACATGTTCAAGGTCAGCGGCATGTGGGTGTCGCCGTTCGAAGTCGAGGCGGCCCTCGCTACGCATGAGGCGGTGCTGGAGGCCGCCGTCATCGGCAAAGAGGATGCCGACGGGCTGATAAAGCCGAAGGCCTTTATCGTGCTGCGCGATGGCTATGCCGTGGACGAGCAATTGATCGAAACGTTGCGGGTGCACGTTAAGGCATGTGCCGGGCCGTGGAAATATCCACGCTGGATCGACGTCCGCCCGGATTTGCCGCGCACCGCCACGGGAAAGATCCAACGGTTCAAGCTGAGAGAGCTGGACCGTTAATCCCATGCGCACGGGTGCGCCGCATTTCGCTCCCCCGCGTCGCGCTTAAGCGCTGAATAGCCGTTGCACCAGTCTCCGTGCTAGCACGCCAGCAACCCGGCGGCGGTAATGGCCTGGGGTAAACGTCGTCTTCATCGCCATGATCTGATCGCGCACCAGTGCGTCGAGGCCCGAGAATACCCGCGCATCAACAGCGTCACCGCATAATTCTGCCGTACCTGAAAGCCGCACCGGCCGCGGATTGGTGCCGGTAAACGCGACGCGCAGATCGGCGAGCTTGTCGTTATCGCGCCGCAACGCCACGGCGACGCCGGTCACCGGGTATTCGATGGAACGGCGGATACGGATCTTGTCGTAAGCAGAACGTAGCCCTGGCGTGTTCCGCGCCCGCACGACCGTGATCACCTCTCCTCGCCGCAGCGCCAAGAAATATTTGCCGTCGCCGCGGGTTTCCGTCACCGGCTCATCCTGCCGCGCATAGCCGATATAAAGATCGGCGAGCGGCAGCCGGCGCTCGCCGGCCGGGCCAACAATGTCGATCTCGGCGTCGAGCGTCAGGAATGCCGGTGCGAGGTCGCCGCTGAAAGTAGCGAAGCACACGCCGCGGCTCTTCGGCGCGACGTGGCAGATCTCGCCGGTGGTCTTGAGACAATGATGATTGGCCTCGCGCCACCATTCGCTCTGATTGTAGAAAATGCACCGGGTATCGAGCGCGATGTTGCCGCCGACGGTCCCCATGTTGCGGTGGGTCGGGCCGGCGATCTGGCCGGCCGCCTGCGCCACCACGGGATAATGCTGTATCACACCGGGATGGGTGGCGAGTTCGGAAAGCGTGACTGCGGCGCCGATCTCGATGGCATCCGCGTCCGCCTTGACGTGGTGTAGTTCGGTGACGCTGTTGATATCGATCAGCACCGGCGGAGCGACGATACCGCGCCGGATGTTGACCATCAGGTCGGTGCCGCCGCCGAGAACCCGGCCATCGGGGTGGGCATCGCGCGCCTGGATCAGCTCGGCGAGCGCCCGCGGGCGGACCAGATCGAAGGTCGGCAGCGCATCCATTACGAAGCGCTGTTGCTCTTGCGGCCGCGCGCGCGCTTCTCGATGGCGGCAAAAACGCGGTCCGGCGTCACCGGCAGATCGTTGAAGCGCAGCCCCGTGGCATCGGCAATGGCGTTGGTGAGCGCCGGCAGGAATGCAGCGAGCGAACCTTCGCCTGCTTCCTTGGCGCCGAACGGCCCGTGCGGATCGTTGCTCTCCACAATGCCAACTTCGATCGGCGGCGAGTCCTGGATCGTCGGCACGCGGTAATCAAGCATGTTGGCGGTAACCAGCAGACCGTCGTGGTAAGCGGTCTCCTCGCTCATCGCCTGGCCCATGCCCATCCACACCGAGCCCTGGACCTGACCTTCGACCGAAAGCCGGTTGAGCGCTTTGCCGCAATCGTGCGCCACCCACACCCTGTCGACCGTCACCACGCCGGTCTCCTCGTCGACGCTGACTTCGACGACCTGTGCCGAGTAGCTGTAGCCCATGGTGCCGCCGATCGCGGCGCCGCGATATTTCTTGCCGCCATGAGATTCGGGGATGGTTGAGTAGTTGCCGGTTACGGTGATGGTGCCGGTATCTTTCAGCGCCTCGGTGACGACCTCGTTGAAGGTCAGTCCCTTGTCCTGGGCGCCCGCGCGATAAAGTTCGCCGAGGCACTCAATTTCGTCCGGTTTTGCTTCGAGCTTTCGCGCCGCCGCTGCAATCAACACCGCCTTGAGGTTGTTCGCTGCGTCGATTGCGGCGTTGCCAACCAGAAAAGTGACGCGCGAGGAATAGGAGCCGTTGTCTTTCGGCACCACTTCGCTATCGCCGGTGACGACCCGCAGGCGTGCAAGGTCGAGACCCAGGACTTCCGCTACCGATTGCGCGAGCAGTGTCGTCGAGCCCTGGCCAATATCGGCGGCGCCGGAAAGCACCACAATCGAGCCGTCGAAATCAAGCTTGATCTTGACCGTGGCGTGCGGCTCACCGGTCCAGTTCACCGGCTTTGACGCACCACTGATGTAGTGCGAACAGGCCATACCAAGACCTTTGCGGACACGGCCCTTGCCGTTCTGCAGCTTGCCCTTGCGCGTCTTCCAGCCACTCTCCCGCTCGACCCAGTCGAGGCATTCGGGCAGGCCGTAGCTGTTCACCATCAAATCGTTGTCAGTGAACATCGGCACGCTCGGCAACAGATTGGCGCGACGTACGGCGAACGGATCGAGTTCCAGCGCACTCGCCATGTCGTCAAGCAAGCTTTCGAACGCAAAGCGCACATCGACGGTGCCGTGGCCGCGGAAGGCGCCGCACGGCGGCGTGTTGGTCAGCACGCGCTTGCCGATATATTTCACATTGTGCAGGTCGTAGATCGCGTAGAGCATCGAGCCGGCGTAGAGAATGGTCACGACGCCATAGCCCGAATGGGCGCCACCGCGCATGATGGCTTCGCATTCGACGCCGGTAATGCGGCCGTCCTTGTGCATCCCAATCTTGAGGCGAACGTCGGTTTCAGGCCGGCCGCGGTGGGTGATGAATGTTTCTTCGCGGTTGACCGCGATGCGCACGCAGCCGCCGGCCTTGCGGGCCAGGAGTGCGGCGATCAGTTCGACATTGAGCGTCTCGGTGCGGCAGCCAAAACCGCCGCCGACATGCGGCTTGATCACCCGAATCCGCGACATGTCCATGTTGAGAATTTGCGACAACATCAGGTGCACGTAGTACGGCACCTGGGTCGACGCATGTACGGTGATGCGATCCCGCTCGGCGTCGTAATCGGCGAGCGCGGCATGCATCTCCATCTGGTTCTGACAAACCTCAGGGCAATTGTAGACGGCTTCGCGGACGAGGTCGGCGCCGGCGAAGGCAGCCGCAACGTCGCCAAGCTCGAAGAAAACATCGCGCTCGATATTCTTCGGCCGGTGTTTGTGAAGATCGACCGCGTCGGGCGCCATCGCCGCACGAGCGGTGTGATAGGCCGGCAGCTCACGAACCTTCAGTTTGATCAGACGCACGGCTTCTTTCGCCGTCGCCTCGTCGATTGCCGCGACTGCAGCAACCGGCTCGCCGCAATAGCGCACTTTGTCGCGCGCCAGCGGATGCTCGGTGCGCGCGATTGGAAGGACGCCAAACCCTTTGTCGCAATCCGCGCCGGTGACAATCGCCTTTACGCCCGGCAGCTTCGCCGCTTTGGAGACATCGACGTCGAGAATCTCGGCATGCGAGTAAGGACTACGGAAAATGCGTCCGGCCAGCATTCCCGGCACGGCGAAATCGGCAGTGAATTTGGCGCGGCCTGAAGCCTTTTCCGGCCCGTCCACCAGCGGTACGTAGTCACCGATCGTATGGGCCGGCACGATCTCGTTCATTTTTAGTTTTCCGCCCTGCTGTTTTTGGTTTCTGCGTCGCTTCAGCTTGATTC
>JBAUGC010000167.1:0-2600 GCA_049679485.1 Xanthobacteraceae bacterium | reverse complement strand
GCGCGTGGCGCTCGCCCGCGAACGCCAGGCCGCGCGTTATGCCGCGATCGGACTGCCGTACATCCGCAGCAACGCCGCCGTCTCGGGCGCCGTGCTCGAAGACGTGGCGCGGCCGGAAGCCAGCGGGCTTGCTCTGTTGCGGGAAGCAGCCGACGCCATGCGGCTGTCCGCCCGCGGCTATCACCGGGTGCTGCGGGTGGCGCGTACGCTCGCCGATCTCGACGGCGCCGAAAAAGTCGGCCGCGTGCACCTTGCCGAAGCGTTGTCGTACCGCGCGCTGGCAGACGAAATCCGCCGGGCGGCATGACTGCAGAATTCAGTCTTCCGCCAAGCCGGCCGAATCGCGTTAATCCGGAATCTGGGTGTTTCCGGGCTCCTCCGGCAGCGGCGTAAAGGTCTTATCCGCCGCCGTTGGCAACGTGGGCGCCGCGCAGCCCGATCGCAGACAAAAACTCCTGACGAGTCTCGGCGTGATCGCGGAACACGCCGAGCATCCGGCTCGTCACCATGGTGACGCCGGTCTTGTGTATGCCGCGCGTGGTCATGCATTGATGCGTCGCTTCGGCGACGATGGCCACGCCGTGCGGCTTGAGCACCTCATCGATGCAGGTCGCAATCTCGGCGGTCATCTTCTCCTGGATCTGCAGCCGCCGCGCATAAACGTCGACCAGCCGCGCCAGCTTGGAAATGCCGACGACGCGATTGCGTGGCAGATAGCCGATGTGAACGCGCCCGATGATCGGCGCCATGTGATGTTCGCAAAACGACTCGAAGCGAATGTCGCGCAGCACCACGACCTCGTCGTAACCGCCGGTCTCCTCGAACGTCCGTTTGAGGTAATCGCGTGGATGATCCCTATAGCCGGAAAACCACTCCTCATAGGCGCGCGCCACGCGTGCCGGGGTAGCGCGTAGTCCCTCGCGGTCGGGATCGTCTCCCGCCCAGCGGATCAGCGTGCGCACCGCGTCCTCGGCCTGCTCGCGCGACGGCCGCGCAGACTGGGCCGGCGCGGCCGACTTCGCCCGCGAGCGCTTTGAATTCACAATGCTATCCATTCCAACTCTCCCCGGCGCGCCATTCTGCTCGCAATACCCAATCGATCGGTCCAGCGCGATGTTAACAAAGCGTTAACCCTTGCTCCAATCCTCGGTCCCTCTGGCAAGGGATGCGCAAGGGTTCCAAAGCCAAGATACGCATCGCTACATCGATAACAACGGGCACCGCGCGGTTTTTGACCTACTGCCGCGCCGCGTTTGCCGAGCGGGAAAGGGACCATGGGCCCTCGCGCCACCCTTCGAAAGCCCGCCATTCTCGGCCGCAGGTTGTACTCGCTGATCATCCGGGCCGTCGTCATCACGACGATGGCGTTTGCGGTCGCGTTCGGCTTTCTTTCGGGAGCGACCTCGCCTTCGGCGCACTACGACCCGTACACGTTCGCGATCGGCGTTTCCTCGCTGTTCGGCGCCGCGTGCGGGGCTATCGGAATCCTAATCTCCCGCATCCGCCAGATGAAGGCCGAGCTGCGGGCGCTTGAGGCGAGCCTCGACGAGGCGGCGGACCGTAATTGGGAAATCCGGGAAGCCCAGGAACGCACCACGAGCTTTTTCGATGCGCAAGACGACGTGATCGTGCGCCGGAACGGCCTCGGTGCGATCACCTACGCCAACGATGCCTTCTGCGCGCTTGCCGGCCGCGACCGTCAAGCCATTCTCGCCACGAATTTCACTCTGCCGGTATTGGAGCAAGGCCAGACCAGCATCCTTGCCGATGGCACCCGCGCCCACGACCAGAAGATTGCCGCGGCTGATGGCGCGCACTGGATCGCCTGGCGCGACGTCAACGTCCGTGCCGACGGCGGCAGCGAGATGCAAAGTGTCGGCCGCGACGTCACCGACCGCGTCAACGCCGAGCGCGCGCTCGCCGAGGCGCGCGATCAGGCGGAGGCGGCCAATCGCGCCAAGTCCCGCTTTTTGGCCATGGTGTCGCACGAGATCCGCACGCCGCTGAACGGCATTCTGGGCATGGCAGATCTGCTCGGCGACACGCCGCTTTCGCCCGAGCAGACGACCTATCTGAAAGCGGTGAGGACGTCGGGCGAGACGCTGCTGTCGTTGATCGAAGAGGTGCTTGATTTTTCCAAGATCGAGGCCGGCAGGCTCGATCTCGCGGCGCGGCCATTTGCGCTTTCTGACTTTGTCGAGGAGGCGGTCGAGCTTCTGGGACCGCGCGCGCAAGCGAAGGGCCTGGAAATTTGCTGCTATGTCGACGAACGCCTGCCTGCGCAGGTGGTCGGGGACGCCGCTCGGCTGCGCCAGGTTCTGTTCAACCTCGCCGGCAACGCGATCAAGTTCACCGAGCAAGGCGGCGTCTCGATCATTGTCGAACCGAGTCCGGAGCAAAGCGCGGCCGACATGATCGCGATCTCCGTGCACGACACCGGCGTCGGCATCACACCGGAAGATCAGACGCGCATCTTTCTCGAATTCGAGCAGGCCGACGGCGGTTCGACCCGCAAATTCGGCGGCACCGGTCTCGGCCTGACCATCTCCAACAAAATCGTCGAAAGCATGGGCGGCGCGATTGCGGTCGAGAGCGCTCCG
>JBAUGC010000166.1:0-2532 GCA_049679485.1 Xanthobacteraceae bacterium | reverse complement strand
TTCTGGATTGCTTCGTCGCTTCGCTCCTCGCAATGACGATATCAGGGAGGTCGTCATGCGCTCGATGCCGCTATTGAAGCTTTACGGCGTAGCGATCCTGGCTCTCGCGCTCGGTATCGGCTGCGCTTCCGCCGAAGAGAAGACTTTTAATCTCAAGCTCTCTCACTGGGTGCCGCCGTCGCATCCGCTGCAAAAAGGGATGGAGGATTGGGGCGCTTCGATCGAGAAGGATTCCGGCGGCACCATCAAATACAAGGTCTATCCCGCGCAGCAGCTCGGCAAGGCGTTCGATCATTATGACATGGCGCGCGACGGCATTGCCGATGTGACCTATGTCAGTCCGGGCTACCAGCCCGGCCGCTTCCCGATCTTCGACGCCGCCAACCTGCCGTTCATGTTCTCAAACGCCAAGGGCGGCTCCGAAGCGCTCGACGCCTGGTATCGCAAGTACGCCGCGACCGAGATGAAGGACGTCAAGTTCTGCTTTGCCTTCGCGCACGATCCCGGCTCGTTCCATTCCCGCACCAAAAAGATCGTGGTGCCGAGCGATATCAAAGGCATGAAGATCCGTCCCGCACACGCGACCATGGCTTCGCTGGTCACGTCGCTCGGCGGCACCAACGTACAAGCCTCAGCGCCCGAAGTGCGCGACATCCTGGAAAAGGGCGTGGCTGACGCGGTCACCTTCCCGTGGGGCTCGGTAATCCTGTTCGGCATCGACAAGGTGACGAAGTACCACATGGACGTCGCGCTCTACACCACGAGCTTCGTCTGGGTGATGAACAAGTCGACCTACGCGGCGATGTCGCCGTCGCAGCAGAAAGTCATCGACGACCACTGCAACGCGCAATGGGCGGAACGGGTCGCGGCACCCTGGGCGGACTTCGAACACGCCGGCATTGCCAAGCTCAAGGCCGAGCCCGGCCACGACGTCTATCCGCTCACCGACGCGCAGCTCGCCGAGTGGAAAGCCGCTGCCGGACCGGTGGTTCAGACCTGGGCGGAAGCTGTGAAGAAAACCGGCCAGGATCCAGATGCGATTTTGAAGGACCTCAAGGCAGAGCTTGCCAAGTACAATGCGGCGTATTGATCAGCCGTCTTCGCGAGCGCAATGACAGCGCGCTCTAATTTCCGAGCGACGATGGCGCGGGCGTTTTGACAGTCGCCGAAGCCACGGCCGTCGGCGCGAATTGTTTGACGCCGTCGTGGCCGAGCACGAACAGCGGCACCACGTGCGCCATCTCGACATCTTCGAGCAGCGTCAGGCGGCGGTTGTCGAGCACGATCCACTTCTGATCGAGCCGCGCGGCGACGACGGCGTGGTCTTCGCCGGCGGCAAGATCGTGCACGATGATCAGCTTTACGTCATCGGCGCTGATGCCGGCTTCGGTGAGCGCGACGTATTTGGCGATGGCGTAGTCTTCGCAATCGCCGCGGCCGGTCGTAAGCGTGGCAAGGGGCGCGCTCCAGCGATCCACCACACCCCATTGGGCGAGATCACTGGTCGGCCGGATCGCGAGATTGATCGCGCGATTGATGACGCCGATGCGGGCGCGGCCTTCATGCGCGCGGCCGTCGGCAATCACGGCAAGGAATTTTCGCGCCGCCTCGGGGCAGGACTGCGTGGCTTCGCGGCAGCGCGTCAGAATGTCGCTCTCGGCACGGATGTCGGCGACGACGCCGCTCCATTTGGTTAAGACTTCGCCACCGATCACCGGCAAAGCGTCGAGGCCAAACGGTTCGGGCGCTGCAGGCGTTTGGTTCAACTGGCCCGGCGCCTCGGCTGTAGCCACGTTCAGCTGATACTGTGCCAAAGCGGTCGCCGGAGCGCCGACAATAAATAGTACCAACAGAACCGCAAAGCGGTGCGCCGCAGCGTAACTGAACATCTGACGTCCCTAACGGCAGGACGTTGCACTCGTTGAAGTGCTCGCCCGGCTCTTTGGTTTGTCAGAGACGCGATAACCCGGCTGCCGCTGCAGTCGCGTTAAAGCTGAGAAACTGTGGCTGGAACAATCGGAAACAGCGTGCAGAAAGTCTTACGCCGTCGTGACCAGTTTTAGTGAGCGCGCATTAAAGCCGCTGCTATACAGCCCGCGGCTTTTGCGATTAGATGGAAAAGTTAGCAATGTAACTAAATGATAAATGGGAGGATGCGATGCGCCGGAGGCACCCGATAAAGCTCTGCGGGGTGACGATGCTGGGGCTCGCGCTTGGGATCGGCGCCGCGTCAGCGCAGGACAAAACCTTCGAGCTTAAGCTGTCGCATTGGGTGCCGCCGACGCATCCGCTGCAGAAGGCGATCGAAGCATGGGGCGCCGATATCGAGAAGGCCTCCGGCGGCACCATCAAATACAAAGTGTTCCCGTCGCAGCAGCTCGGCAAGGCATTCGACCATTACGACCTGGCGCGCGACGGCATCGCCGATTTTGTTTACGTCAATCCCGGCTACCAGCCGGGCCGCTTCCCGATCATCGCGGCCGGCGAGCTGCCGTTCATGGTCGGCGATGCCCACGGCGGCATTCGCGCCAT
>JBAUGC010000165.1:0-1639 GCA_049679485.1 Xanthobacteraceae bacterium | reverse complement strand
TCCGGCGAGCAGAAAACCGCCCAGCTGACGAAACAGGTGCCGCTGCACTGGGTCTACATTACCGGCTGGGCGACGCCCGACGGCGTCGTGCAGTTCCGGGAGGACATCTACGGCAAGGACAACGTCTCAGGCGTCCAGGCGTCGACCAGCACGTTGTGAACCGGGCGTTTTAATCGCAGGGCTGTTGGCGAAACGGCCCAAAAATCCCCAAATATAGCGGGGCTACCCATCCCCGATCCTAGAGCTTGCGCCAGCCGGCCGGTATGCTATCGGCGAGCGATTGGCTGAGCTGTCGCGGTTTTCCGCGGGAACGCATAAAGGCAGGGCAAAGATGTCGGTTTCGCAGGGAGCGGCGCTTTCGGCGGAAGAGTTTTTCTCGGCAACGCTGGGCGAAAGCGATCCCGAGATCGCCGACGCCATTCGCCGCGAACTCGGGCGCCAGCGCGATGAGATCGAACTGATCGCGTCGGAGAACATCGTCAGCCGCGCCGTGCTCGAAGCGCAAGGCTCGGTGCTGACCAACAAGTACGCTGAGGGCCTGCCAGGAAAGCGTTATTACGGCGGCTGCGAGTTCGTCGACGTGGTCGAGCAGATCGCCATCGACCGCGCCAAGAAGCTGTTCGGGTGCTCCTTCGCCAACGTGCAGCCCCATTCGGGCGCCTCCGCCAACGCCGAAGTTTTCATGGCGCTGATGCAGCCCGGCGATACCTTCATGGGGCTGAACCTTGCCGCCGGCGGCCATCTCACCCACGGCTCGCCCGTCAACCTGTCCGGACGCTGGTTCAAGCCGATCCCGTATGGTGTGCGGCGTGACGACCACCTCATCGACATAGAGGAGGTCGAGCGTCTGGCAAAAGAGCATCGGCCGAAGGTGATCATCACCGGCGGCTCGGCTTATCCGCGCATCATCGATTTCCGCCGCTTCCGCGAGATCGCCGACGCGGTCGGTGCGTACCTTATGGTCGACATGGCGCATTTTGCCGGGCTGGTGGCCGGCGGCGTCCACCCGAGCCCGTTTCCCCATGCTCACGTGGTGACCACGACCACGCATAAGACGCTGCGCGGCCCGCGCGGCGGAATGATCCTGGCCGACGACCAGGAGCTGGCAAAAAAGCTTAACTCCGCAGTTTTTCCCGGCATGCAGGGCGGCCCGCTGATGCACGTGATTGCGGCAAAGGCGGTCGCGTTCGGCGAGGCGCTGCGACCGTCGTTCAGAGTTTACGCGAAGAACGTTGTCGAGAACGCAAAGGCGCTTGCCGAAACGCTCAAATCCCGCGGGTTTGATATCGTCTCCGGCGGCACGGATACCCATCTGATGCTGGTGGACGTGCGCAAGAAGGGCCTGACCGGCAAAGTCGCCGAGGCAGCGCTTGGGCGCGCCAACATCACCTGCAACAAGAACGGCATTCCATTCGATCCAGAGAAGCCGACAGTGACCTCCGGCGTGCGGCTTGGAACGCCGGCCGGCACGACCCGGGGCTTCGGCATCGCCGAATTCCGGCAGGTTGGCGACATGATCGCCGAGGTGCTGGACGTGCTGGCGCAAAAAGGCACGGAGGAAGACGCGCTGGCGGAAGGCAACGTGCGCGATAAGGTCAAACGCCTCGTCGGCCGCTTTCCGATCTACGAGGGGTAAGGC
>JBAUGC010000164.1:0-3539 GCA_049679485.1 Xanthobacteraceae bacterium | reverse complement strand
ATTTCGAGGCGGGCGGGCCGCTCATTCTCAAGAAAGCGTGTGATATCGGGCTTGAAGGCATCATCTCGAAGCGCCGCAATGCGCCTTACCGCTCCGGCCGGACGGACAATTTCATCAAGACCAAATGCCACGGCCGCCAGGAATTTATCGTCGCCGGCTTTACGCCCTCGACCGCCCTACCGAAGGCGATTGGCGCGCTCACTGTTGCCGTTCATCAGAATGGTGAGCTTCGCTACGCTGGGCGCGTCGGTACCGGCTATAAACAGAAAATGGCGCGTGATCTTTTCAAGCGCCTCGATCCGTTGCGAGTAGGGCGGCGGCCGATCGAGTTGCCGGCGGACGAACGGCGCAAGGATGTAATTTGGGTGCAGCCGAAACTGGTCGTCGAAGCTGAGTTTGCCGGTGTGACCCATGGTGGCGTGCTGCGGCAGGGTTCGTTCAAAGGCATCCGGGAAGACAAGGCGGCAGAGGAGGTTGTGCGCGAGGTTCCTAAGGCACGCGCGACGGACGCGCAAAAGCAGGTCGAGCAAAAGTCGACGCCGTCGGCCCCAGGCAAAACGAAGCAATCGCCGGGAAACACGAAACCGATACGCGCAAGCAACAACAAAGATGCGGCGATCGCTGCTGTCCGCCTGACGCATCCGGATCGCGTCTACTGGCCCGATGTTGGCGTCACCAAAAAGGATCTGGCCGAGTATTACGTCGGGGTGTGGGATTGGATAAAGCCGCACATTGTCGGCCGTGCTCTTTCGCTCGTGCGGGCCCCGGAGGGAACCGGCGGCGAGACGTTCTTTCAGAAGCACATCGCCGCGAATATCAAGTCCACGGCGCTGCGCCGCGTCGTCCCCGGCAAGGATCACGACGTGATCGCGGTCGAGACGGTCGGCGACCTGGTGGAGCTGGTGCAGTCAGCGGCGCTTGAGATCCACGTGCGCGGATCGCGGCTCGATAGTCTGGAAACCTGCGATCGCATCGTGTTCGATCTCGATCCTGGCGAGGGGGTCGCGTGGCCGCAAATCGTCGCTGCAGCGCGTGAGACGCGCGAGAGGCTGCAAGCGCTGAAGCTCGAAAGCTTCGTTAAACTCTCGGGGGGCAAAGGCATTCACGTCGTGCTGCCGATTGCGGATGCCGATTGGGACACCGCCAAGCTGTTTGCCCAACACGTCGCGGCAGCGATGGCCGCCGACAGTCCAAAACTCTATCTCGCCACCATGACGAAGTCGTTGCGCAACGGCCGCGTGTTTGTCGACTATTTCCGCAATTCCCGGGAGGCTACGTCGGTTGCACCCTATTCGACGCGGGCGCGACCCGGTGCGCCGGTTTCGGCGCCGGTGACGTGGGAGCGGCTGGCGCGCACAACCGGAGGCAACGATTTTACGTTGCTCGATCTGAAAAAGCGCCTCAAGGGTGACGCCTGGGCCGATATAGGCAAGATAAGCCAGAATCTTCCGGAAATTCGAAAGCGCCGAAGATAATTGCTGCGGCCGAATTCCCCGGGCGCGCCTTAACTAGGCGTCTACCTCCGCGAGAGGCGACGCCTATTGGCGCGCACGTGCTTTTTGAAGGCGCCAAGCGCGTTGCTGGCAACGACGTGATCCTCGTGGCCATTGAGGATGCCGGCGGTGACTGCCGTGTGCACCTCGGCGACGGCAGCAATCTTTTCCAAAACCATGCGCTGCACTTCGCTTTGTGCGATTGCGCCGCCTGCCGCCAGTCGAATCATGCGCAGCGCAATGACGCTCTGAGCCTCGACGCCGAGCTGGATCGCTTTAAAAGCAACGTCAAGCCAAGGATTGAACAAAAGGGACACCGAAAGTGGCCGAGGAAAAGAATAGGGCGGGCGTTGGCTCGCACACTAACGCGTCTTCTTCATATCGGCCAGAGGCTTATTGGCCACAGTTAACGGTGATGAAGGAAGTAGCGCCTTCATCCGGCGAGCCGCAGCCGATCCACTTTCGGCTCGAAGCGGGCCCGAAAGATTTCCGCGTCGAGCGGATCCTCGAAGCAATAGCGCACAAAGGCGGCGTAATCGTCTTCGACATACATGTCGAATTTGCCGACATAGGCGAGCAAGAAATCCAGGATCTCGCTGTCGTCGGTGAGTTGTTGGCGCGGCAGCACCACCTGATAGGGACATTCCTCATCAAGCTTGCGTAGCCACTCACTTCGTTTGTCCGCCGCCATGTTCGCCTCCAACCATCTACCCCTTGACTCGGACCGCAGATTGTTCTCTTTTTGTTCTCAAAAGTCAAGGACAAAAATGCGGAGCGCTTCAATGGCGGTAGAGACCATAGGCGACGCGTTTTCGCTAGGCTGGATGGTAACGGTACGCTGCGGCTACGGCCGCTCCGAAAGCCCGAGCTCCCGCTCGAGCCGCGAATGCAAGTACCGCAAAGAATTGGATATGGAAACGTTGGTGTGGACGCGAGGCCGGGCGTTCCCGCTGTCGCGCTTGGAAAGCCGGCTACGCTGCCCGCGCTGCGGATCGCGCGATGTGGTGGTGCTTTATCAGCCGCCGCGCAGTGCTGTTGCGCGCTAACGCTTGTTGGCGACGCCGGTCGAGGCGCTTATCGTTTGCAATAGATGTCGACGACCATCGATCCTTTGTTCATATCCGATACCGCGCAGCTTTCGACCCTGCGCGAACAACGGTTTGCTGCGACACTGAACCGGGTGTTCGCCGCGTATTGACCGATTCGACATCCGCCGAAGCGCGTCCAATCTTTTTTGTGTAGAAATCCTGCGACCAATCCGGCCGTGCAGCCAGGATGCGCGGCGTAAGCGGATTGACGTCGATGTCGATGGCATCCGATCGCGGTACGCCTGACCCTTTCTAGCCGACGGCGGATATCGCCGCGGGCGAGCCGGTGAGTTTGGCGATCAGTTCGTCCGAGCGCCGCACGTCACCGAATCCGGTCAGGAATGAACCAAGCGCCGACAGGTGCTCGGCGTCTGTCCGGGCCGCATTGCAATCGGCGACCATGACGGTGCGGAAGTCAGTCATGACGGCGTCGCGTGCCGAGGAATCGCAGCACATATTTGTCATGCATCCGGCGATAAGGACGGTGTCAATGCCGCGGCCACGGAGTATCGCCGGCAATGTGCACGCACCGGGCAGAAAGGCCGAAAAGCGGTATTTCGGAACGACGATGTCTTCGGGTACGATCGAAAGTTCCGGCCAGAGCGCATGATCCGGCGAACCGCGGCGCAACGCCGCCAAGATTCGCGCCGCCAGCTCCGGGCGCACCATGTGCTCGAAGAACAGCGGCCATCCGTCTCGCTCGAAGGTTGCTTGTACCCAAGCGACTGTCACGCCACTTTTACGCAGCGTGTGCGCTAGACGGTTCACAGCAGGCACTATCGCGCGCGCATTCGGCACTTCCGATGGAGCGCCGGGGCGCATGAACGCGTTCTGCAAATCGATGACCACGAGTGCCGTGCGCACCGGCGCGATCTCGTCGTAGACATGCGGCCGTCCACGCCGTGCGGCAGCCGCCTGCAGGATCGCGGGATCGATATCCGGGTGACCCATTGAACGT
>JBAUGC010000163.1:0-9686 GCA_049679485.1 Xanthobacteraceae bacterium | reverse complement strand
GTGCAGCGCCAGGAAGCCCGGCGATGACCATCCAGATGACCGGCGCGACGATCGCATCGGAAAAGTTCTCGGCGAGGCTCTCGATCGCCGCGCGGGCGACGCCGGCGGCGTCAAGTTGTGCTGTGTCGCGGCCGACGATGCGCGACACAGCGATGCGGCCGGCTGCGATGCCGTCGTTCTCGAGCGCGATTGCGACAGCCGCCACGTGCCCGTTGAGGCTGCGTTGTGCGACGAGGCTGCTGGCGATGAAACCCGCGGCAATAATCCCGAGCGGCAGCCACAACAGCTCATGCTGGATCACCAGAGCGACCGTGCCGACGATCACGATCAGGATCAGGACGGCGACGATGCCTCCCGTACGGCGTTCACCTTTGCTGGCCGCATCGCGATTGAGCCAAGTGTCAAGCGCGTCGACTAGGCGGCCGATCCATGTGACCGGATGGCCGATCGCCTTTACCAAAGCATCTGGGTAGCCGAAACAAAGCTCGACCAGCATGGCGATGAGAGCTAGCGCGACAGACATGATCCCTTACGGCGGCGATGACGAACCGCTGCTGCACGGCGGCGATCTTGACGCCGCCCGGCGCCTGTTCCCGGGCGCCCCTGAACCATTCATCGACCTTTCGACTGGGATCAATCCCAATCCCTATCCATTGCCCCGCTTTCCAACCGATCTGTTTGCCCGCTTGCCGCAACCGGCTGCCGCCTCCCTCCTCATAGAGACTGCGGCCCGAGCCTATGGCGCACCGACTGCGGCGCATGTTGTGTCTGCACCCGGGACGCAGATTCTACTGCCTCTGGTTGCTGGGTTAGTACGGCCCGGGCGCGCTGCCATTCTCACGCCTACCTACAGCGAGCATTTGTGCGCCGCGACCCTTGCCGGGCACAACGTCAAAATGGTGCGCCGCATCAACGAGTGCGGCGATGCCACGCTCGTTATTGTCGGCAACCCCAACAATCCAGATGGCAGACTTCTGCCGCGGGCGACATTGCTTACGCTCGCACGAGACCTGCGCCGGCGCGGAGGCGTGCTGGTGATTGACGAGGCCTTTATGGATGTCGGGCCGCCGGGCGCGAGCCTCGCCGCCGACGTGCCGTGCGGGAATGTTGTTGTGCTGCGGTCCTTCGGCAAATTCTTCGGTCTTGCCGGGATCAGGCTCGGCTTTGCGCTCGCCGCACCGGCGTTGGCCGAGCGTCTTCAGGCCTCGCTCGGACCTTGGGCCGTTTCGGGGCCAGCACTCGCCGTCGGCACAAAAGCGCTTGCCGACACGGATTGGATTGGGCGGACGCGCAAACGTCTGGATAAGGCGGCAAAGCGACTCGATGTACTTCTCGCGCCGTCCGGTCTTACAATCCTCGGCGGGACAAGCTTATTTCGGCTCACGCACGTTCCGGCCGCGAGCGCGTTGTTTCGCCATCTGGGACGCGCCGGCATCTTTGTACGTGGCTTCCCCGAAGATCCAAACTGGCTGCGCTTCGGTTTGCCGGCTAATGCGGGGCAGTGGCGGAGGCTGAACGCGGCGATGGCTTCCTTCCGTGACCGCTGACACCGTCATGCCAGAAAGAGCGGGCGTGTTTGATGACGCTTTCCGGGCGCGGCTGCGCGATCTTCTGGTCTGGCGCCGGGACGTCCGGCGCTTTCGGCGTGACCCGTTGCCGAGCGGTACATTGGAAGCGCTGATTGAGTTGGCGTGCCTCGCCCCCTCGGTGGGACTTAGCCAGCCCTGGCGTTTCGTTATCGTCGATGACACCGATACCCGCGCGGCGATCCGCGGGAATTTCGCGGCATGCAACGCTGATGCGCTCAGCGCCCAAAATCGCGAACGCACGGGCCGCTATGCGCGGCTCAAGCTCGCCGGAATGGAGGAAGCGCCGTGCCACCTGGCGGTCTTTGCCGATCGTTCAACCGATCAGGGGCACGGCCTCGGACGCCGCACGATGCCCGAGATGATTGAATATTCCGCCGTGACGGCGGTGCACACAATCTGGCTTGTGGCGCGGGCTCAGGGCATTGGCATGGGTTGGGTCTCGATCCTCGATCCGGCGCTTGTCGCCAAGCTGCTCCGCGTTCCTGCGGAGTGGAAATTCATTGGCTATTTCTGCCTCGGCTACCCGGAACTCGGCGACACAATCCCCGAACTCCAACAGATGGGGTGGGAAGAGCGAAGGCTGCCGGCGTCGGTCATTATCAAACGTTAAAAGGGCGGCGATGCCGGATTTCGCTGGGATTGCACCTGTACCAAAACAGGGCAGATTTCTCTGGCATTTCGCTTGCTCACTCTTGCTCGACACTTGGCACCTGTTCGGTCCCGAACACATCCGCTGCCGAGGATCGCAGGGAGAGAGAGCGGTGTTAACTAGTCGTCCCGCAGAAGCTTCTTTGCCGTCACGGTCGGCGGCGCGAATAGGGACTGCGATTGTGCTTTCGCTCGTCACATTAACCGCGGCCTATGCCGGCGATGTCGGCGACCACAGCTGCGTTGGGACCGCGAGGAGCTTCAACTGCGTCGACAACTGGGCAACATCAGGCGATCCTTACGTCCGGACCGTGCCGGACGCTGTCGGCGAGGCGGAAAAGGCGCAAATGGTGGAGCGCGAACAAAGATGGCTCGCGCACTGCCGGCCCCTTGTCCGGCACGATAGCTATGGCGTCGCGCGTTACCATTATGCTTCGCCGGGCTGCGAATTTGGGATCGGCTCGGATTGAGCAACGAAGCGGTTGCCTCGAACCGCCACTTTCATATTGCACCGGCTCGCAGCATTAGCGATCGGTATCTGCCGCTCTGGTGTTTCGCGCATGCGGTCGCATCACAGATTTTGGCGCCAGCGCCGGCAGATACTTGGCGACGATCGTGGGATCGAGCGCCTTAGCCGCGCTGTCTGGCAGGCGATACCAAACCTCATCGCGTCCGAGTAAGGGTATGCCGAGATAGCCGCGCACGGTCAGCGTTTGGCCGTCCGGGCTCAACGTCATCATGGCGTGATAGATATTGCCGTCGCGCGGGTCGAGAATATTCCCATTTTGATACTTCAAGCCGACCCGCTGCATGTCCCGGATAATTGGCAGCCCGAGCAGCGACGCATTCTTGCGGTCGTCCTGGCAATGCGTGCAGAGCGGCGTCGTCGGGCCATCGGTTGGCAGCGGAAACAACCTGGCGGCGATACCCTCATAGGAGGCGCCGTTTTCGAAGAACAGAAACCATATGACCGGCTTGCCGGTTTCAGCGTCGGCCTTCTGCCAAAGCCCAGCGACCGTCGGCTCTGCTGCGATTAAGGGTTGGGTCGCGGCCAAGAGCGCGACCACGCCGGCAATCGCCAGCCGTGTTAATCGCACTGACAAATGCCTTCTCCATTCGTTGATCGGCCCGAATCAAAATCGCTGCCGTTGATGACGGCGAACCCTTGTTTCGACAATACGGTGATTTGACGACGTCACGGACGGGGAACCCGAAATTATGCCAGCTCCAACCCAATCAACGTTCGCCGGGCAGTCAGGTTTCACACGCAAGCAAGAAATGAGGCTCCGCCAAATCCATGTATATTATTTCATTTTCTCGCTTGCAACGGAGCTGTAGCGTTTCGATGATTGGCGGGATGCCCTGGGATCAAATCGGGCAGTCGGGGGTTCGAACGTTCATGCCACGACCCGTCACGATGACGCGCTCCAGCCTGGCACTCGACAATTTGCGAGCGGTCGTGATCCTCATCGTGCTCGCGTTCCATTCGGTGCTGGCTTACGTGCAATCAATACCGCCCAGAACGGCGGGTTTTGATGATCCGCCCTACCAATGGCGCTCGTTTCCGATTTTGGACAGCCACCGCTGGTTCGGGTTCGATCTGTTCTGTGCGTGGCAGGACGTCTATCTGATGTCGCTGATGTTCCTGCTGTCGGGCCTGTTCGTCTGGCCGAGCCTTTCGCGCAAACGCAATTGGCGGTTCGTGCGCGACCGCCTGCTTAGGCTCGGTGTTCCTTATGCCTTTGGTATCATCGTCCTGGTCCCGATCTCCATTTATCCGGTGTATCTCGTCTCGGCTGCAAACCCGACCGTACTAGACTACTTGCATCATTATTTGGCGTTGCCGTTCGTGCATAACGGACAGCTGTGGTTCTTGTGGCAGTTGCTCGCTCTGAATTTCATCGCGGTCGGCATAAACTGGATCGCGCCCGCCGCGTTTCCAGCTCTGGGACGCTGGGCCGCCGTGGCGGGAAAGCGTCCCGGCTTTTTCTTTGCTGTGCTTCTTGTCGTCACGGCATTGGGATATGTTCCGTTGGCGCTCGTCTTCACGCCTTGGGAGTGGACGGATACGGGCGTCTTCGCGATACAGCTGTCCCGGCCTTTGTTGTACGCCACCTACTTCTTCACCGGGCTCGCGATCGGGGTCGAGGGCATCGATTGCGGGCTCGTCGCCGCGGATGGTGCGCTCCCACGGCGCTGGGCGTGGTGGCTGGTGGCGGCTCTCGGTTCACTGGTTCTGTGGATGGCCGCGACCTCCTTGACGCTGGACGGTCCGGCGCCCGTCGTCATCCGGATCGCAGCGGCCCTGTGCTTTGTCTTGGCCTGCGCCTGCGGCTGCTTTTTCTTTCTCGCCGCCAGCCTGCGCTTTGGCACCAGGCGCTCGCCGATGCTCGCGAGCCTTTCGGTCAATGCCTATAGCCTTTATCTGCTCCATTACGTCTTCGACGTTTGGCTCCAATACGTGCTGCTGCCATTGGCCCTGTTTGCCGTCCTCAAGGGAGCAATTGTGTTCAGCAGCACAGTGATGCTGAGCTGGATAACGACGCTGGTGGTTCAACGCACATCGATTGGCGCGCACCTTATCGGCTCGACGCTGCCGGCTGCCGCTGTGTTGCAGTCGCCGTTGTCGTCTCCTCCCGGTCTTTACGCCCGGCTCCGGCAGTTCGTTTCACAGTGGGGGCCGGCTTGATTGAGCTCAGAGGCCGATAGGAGTGGCGCGAATTATTGCAGCGCCCGCCGTGCCGCCTCGCTGATCGCGGCAAGGCCGTCATCGACATCGCCCGTAATGTGCGCGTGCAACGCCCGGCGGTCACGCTCGGCCAGTACGCGGAAATCACCCCTCGCTTGAGCGGCCTCGATCACGCCGAAACTCGCCTGACGTCCCGGAATGTCGACATCGGGATTGGGTTCGCCGGTGATTTCGAGGAAGACGCCGGAATTCGGCCCGCCCTTGTAGGCCTGTCCGGTCGAGTGCAGAAAGCGCGGCCCGAACTGCAGTGCGGTTGCCACGCGTTTGTGGTCACGCACCGCTACGCGCAAGCGTTGCAGCGATTGCGTTCGTGATGCGGTGGCATCCAGGTAAGCCAGCAGCGCGAAATAATCGCCGTCGGCAAGCCGCGCTAAATGCGCTTTGAGCCAACTTTCCAGAGTGGAGTTCGCTCCCTCCCGGCGCAACGCCTGAGCATTGTGTTCATCAGTGTACAACACGATGCCGTTGTCCGCGCATACTGGCGGCTCCGATGGGAGTGAGCCGGTCTTCTCGAACGCGTCGGTCATGGCGCGGGTCGCGACTTTGCTCGCTTCAACATCGGGCTGGTCGAACGGATTGATGCCGAGGATCGCGCCCGCGACGGCTGTGGCAATTTCAAAACGGAAGAATTCCTGTCCGAGGTTTTGGGGAGAAGCGATGTCGATGTGCACTACCGGATGTCCAGCGCGTTCAAGTCCATGCACGACGTTTTCTTGAATGGAATCCGGATTGCTGGTGTCACGGATGAACACAAACAGGCGATGCGAGTCATAAACGGAGGTGTCGCCAAGCGGTTCGCCGGCGAGCGGGGTGATGCCCTTGCCATTCTTGCCGGTCGATTCAGCGACCAATTGCTCGGCCCATGCGCCGAATGAGGCGAGTGACGGCGAGGCTATGATCGTCAGTTTGTCGCGCCCATGCAGAGCGAGAACACCCATGGTCAATCCGAGCGTGACGCCCGGATTTTGCGCAGACGGCACGTCCGGTCCGCAAGCACGCGCCATGACGCGCGTGGCTTCAACAAACGCTTGCACGTCGTGGCCGCTCGCCGCCAGCGGTACCATGCCGAAATTGGAGAGCACCGAATAGCGACCGCCGATGCTGGGAACGCCGAGGAAAACTTTGCGGAAGCCGCGATCCGCGGCGGTCTTTTGCAATCGGCTGCCGGGATCGGTGATGGCGGCAAAATGCCGGCCAGCGTTGTTGCCGAGCGCTGCTGATGCTTTAGCGAAGAAATAATCCATCAGGACGCTGGTTTCGAGCGTCGTGCCCGACTTGCTGGAAACCAGAAACAGCGTGTGCGCGGGATCAATGTAGCTCTCGAAACGTCGCACCTGCTGCGGATCGGTGGAGTCCAGGACATGCAGCTTCGGATAGTGCGGCGCCGATCCCAAGCTTTCCGCCAGCACCTCCGGGCCGAGGCTCGATCCGCCCATGCCCAACAGCAGCACGTCGGCAAAGTTTTCCTCACGGAGCTGCCCCGCAAACTCCCCTAGAGCGTTGGCGTCCGGAGATTTGTTGCCGAGGATGTCGAGCCAGCCGAGCCATTCGCTCTCATCCCGGCCCGTCCATAGCGTGCTGTCCGCATTCCAGAGGCGGCGCGAATTGCGGCTCGCAAGCCAGGCTTCCTGCGCTTTGGCCACCTCGCGCGTGAGGTCCCCGGGCAACGTGATCGTTTGTTCGTTCGGCTTCTCGCCCAAAGGCCCCTCGATCGGTGTTGAGATGGACTTATGGCGAAATTTGTCTCGTCGCCGCAACCGATTTCGAACGCGCTTTCCGGTGCGGCGTTCCACCTCATAATCTGGACCTCCACAATTTGGCACCGCCCGCCATGAGGAGGCTCGGGCGATGCCATTAGTAGATGCGCCTATTATTCCTACTTCACCAGCGCAGCAGCACATTGCGCTCGCGGACCGGCACCTCGAGCTGTTCCGAAAGGTGCAGCAGCATCTCGCGGCTCGGATGGGATCGGTCGGTTTCCACAAAGCTCAAATGCCTGGTCGAGATCCCGGCGTCGCAGGCGAGATCAAGCTGGCTGAGGCACCGGCGTTGCCGCCATTGGCGCAACAATCCGCCTACCGGTTGCGTTCGATTGAGCATGCCGCAAACCTAAGCGGGACCGTTGCCGAGTTCAAATTACCTCGCAGGTAATGAGCGTAATAATGTTTGAATGACTTCGCGCCAGTGTTATGTGATCGCGTCAAGCTCGCGGCTTGGGATGGGGATCGAAGCCGCGATTTTCATGACGATCCTGTGACGGCCTCCCAACTGAAGCGGGCAGCGTGGCTATGCGACTGACTGTGCCAATTTCCGTCGGCGGGTGGTCCCGTATGTTCACCCGTTGGGACGTGCTAGCCGTCCTTTTGATCATCGGGCTATTGGTATTTCTCGCCGAAGCGAGCCGGCACCTGCTTCAGCCGTTGGCTGAGCTGCGATTAAAGCCGGTCTCGCTCGATCCGGCCAACCTGCCCGAATACGCCGCGCGCACGACGCTTCGCATGTTCATCGCGATGGCTTTGTCGCTTCTGTTTACTTTCACCTATGCGACGCTCGCGGCAAAGAACAAGCAGGCCGAGCGGTTGCTGGTCCCGCTTCTCGACATCCTCCAGTCAGTGCCGATCCTCGGCTTCATCTCGATTACCGTCGTGTTTTTCATGGCGCTCGCGCCGGGCCGTGTCCTCGGCGCTGAATTCGCGGCCATCTTCGCGATTTTCACCAGCCAAGCCTGGAACATGGCGTTCAGCTTCTACCAATCGCTGCGCACGGTGCCGACCGAACTCGTCGAGGCGTCGCGCAACTTCGGGCTCAGTCCCTGGATGAGGTTCTGGCGGGTCGATGTGCCATTCGCGACCCCACAGCTGATCTGGAACATGATGCTGTCGATGTCCGGAAGCTGGTTCTTTGTCGTTGCTTCCGAGGCGATCAGCGTCGGTAACACGACGATCACGCTGCCGGGTGTCGGCTCCTACATCGCGCTCGCCATCGAGCATCGGGATCTCGCGGCGGTTGGCTATGCAATCCTGACCATGCTGATCGTGATCTTGATCTACGATCAGGTCTTGTTCCGGCCGCTGGTGGCTTGGGCGGACCGCTTCCGCTTCGAACAGGAGCCAGGCGCGCCGTTGCCGCATTCGTGGGTACTCACCGTCCTGCGTCGCTCCCGGCTGGTCGACCGGCTCATGCGGCCATTCGCTTCCGTATGGCGGCGCCTGCTGCTCGCGCGCTGGTCCAAGCGCGCCACGCCGGTGATGCGCGAGCCGCAGAAACAGCATGGCTGGATTACGTTCCAATGGGCCGCAATCGTAACAGCCCTCGCAGCGGTCGCTCTTTGGCAGGTCGGACGCTTTGTCGTTCAAGACATCACGCCGTCGGACGTCGCAACGACGCTGCTTCTCGGGCTCGCGACTTTGACCCGCATTGTGGTCCTGATCGCCGTCGCCACTGTAATCTGGGTTCCAGTGGGCGTATGGGTCGGCACACGGCCGCACGTTGCCAATATCGTTCAGCCGGTGGCGCAGTTTCTCGCCGCGTTTCCGGCGAATCTGCTGTTTCCAATTGCGGTTTCGGCGATCGTTGCATTCCGGCTCAACCCGGACATTTGGTTGAGCCCGCTGATGATTCTGGGAACACAATGGTACATCCTGTTTAACGTCGTTGCCGGAGCAATGGCGATCCCTGCCGAACTGCGCGCCGCCGGCGCCAATTTTCATGTCCGCGGTTGGCTGTGGTGGCGGCGGATCGCGCTTCCTGCGGTTCTTCCTTACTACTTGACCGGAGCCATCACCGCCTCCGGCGGATCGTGGAATGCGAGCATCGTTGCCGAGGTAGCGACTTGGGGAAACGATCGCCTCGTAGCGCAGGGCCTCGGTGCTTATATTGCGCAACAGACCGAAGCGGGCGACTTCCATCGCATTGTGCTCGGCATCGCCGTCATGAGCTTGTTCGTCGTTCTGATCAATCGCACGTTCTGGCGTCCGCTCTATCTCTACGCGGAACGCAAGTTCCGGCTTGGCTGAGGTTCCCATGGAGACCGCGCTTCTCGACATTCAAGCCCTCCGACAAACTTTCCCGCGCGCGGACGGCGGCGAACTGCTGGTCCTCGACGGCATCGACTTGCAGCTTACGCAGGGACAGATCGTCGGCCTTCTCGGCCGCACCGGATCGGGCAAGTCGACATTGCTGCGTTCTATCGCCGGCCTGATGCCGGCGTCGGCTGGCAGCATCACCTATCTCGGTCAGCCGGTGGTTGCGCCCGCGCCCGGCATTGCCATGGTGTTCCAGTCTTTCGCGTTGTTCCCCTGGCTGACAGTCCTGGAAAACGTTCAGCTCGGCCTCGAGGCGCTCGGGCTCCCCGAAGTCGAAATCAGAAAGCGCGCGCTCGCGGCTATCGATCTCATCGGGCTCGACGGCTACGAATCCGCCTATCCGCGCGAGTTGTCCGGCGGCATGCGCCAGCGTGTCGGTTTTGCCCGCGCTCTTGTCGTCCATCCCAACATCCTCCTCATGGATGAACCGTTCTCGGCGCTCGATGTGCTTACCGCGGAAACGCTGCGCACCGACTTCCTCGAGCTTTGGGGCGAGGGCAAGCTGCCGATCAAGGGCGTCATTCTCGTCACCCACAACATCGAAGAAGCGGTGCTGATGTGCGACCGCATTCTGTTGTTCTCCTCGAATCCGGGGCGGATCATTCGCGAAATCGC
>JBAUGC010000162.1:0-5346 GCA_049679485.1 Xanthobacteraceae bacterium | reverse complement strand
CGCCAGCGCAATGGTCTCCTGCACGGCATCGATATCAAACCGGCCGGGCCGGCAGGGAATAATCACCAGCGTTGCCGCTTCGATGGCTTCAACCACGCTCACCGAGCTGTTTGGCGGCGTGTCGATCAGGATCCATTCGAAGCCTTTGCGCCTGGCCTTTTTGACGATATCGGCAACGCCGCGCTTGACGGTCTTCAGCGGCAAAGCGCGCCCGGCGCGCAGTTCGTTCCACAGCGTCAGCGAGCCTTGCGGGTCATCGTCGATGAGCAGACACGGCCGCGCCAGCCGGTGCACATGAACGGCAAGATGCGCTGCCAAAGTGCTTTTGCCGGCCCCGCCTTTACGCGACGCGAACGCAACTACGTTCATCGATGCAGTCCAAAACATTGGATGAAGGGCAAACCGCGGCGACCCCGTATCGCGGCAGCTTTCTGCTCAGGCAGTTTCGGACGATGAGATGAACAACTCCCTTATTTGTTTGTCGCACAACTGTCACAATCTCGGAGGGCGGGCCCCTGCTCGAAATTCCGCTCCACGCGCGGCACGGCCGCTGGACGCGCCTCTCTTCCGGGGCACGCTGCTGTGCGAGAAATGTTCGATGGCGGATTTGTGCGAATGGCCAGGGGAGGCCGCCAATGTGGTGTCATCCTAAGGCGCGCGCCTTCAAGGGTGTGGAGCGATGAGGCACGAGAGCTTCGTCGCATCTGTTCTCCCCAAAAGGGAGGCGGCTAGGGAGGGGGTAACTCAAATAAAGGTAGCGCGGTGCAGCGAGGTCGGTGTTTAGTTGCGCCTTGGAGATTCGTGCTAGCAACCTCAAATGAATGCCACGCTTCTTCTGCAAACCTACGCGCATAGAATCAGGGAGCTTCGCCGAGCGAATGCGAACGTTCCTGAAACAGCGCTCGCGCCCGCTTTTCAGCAACTTTTGGAAGGGTTGCTTTCGCTTTTACCCGTGGCTCCGGGATTGGTTGTCGTTCCTGAATATTTGAACCAGGGCGTTGGACGCCCCGACATCGCGCTCGTGAGACAAGGCACGCCTCCCCGCGCATTTATCGAACTTAAGGCGCCAACGAAGCCAGCCGACCCAACGCGTTGGCGAGATCAAGACAAACGCCAGTACGAAAGATTCAAAGAACTGAGCTGCTGGGCGACATGCAACTTCTTTGAATTTCGTCTGTTTCAGCGCGGGCAGGAGCTTGGCACTGCAATCGTGCTCCCAGAGCGAACCCTTCGCGCTGACCAAAGTGACGATCGTGCAAATCGTGCGATCGCCGAACACGATCCGAATCAATTTCTTCACTTAGTCGAGCGGCTTTCGGCCAGCGCTGGCCAGGAGCCGAGCGCGCGTAATGCTGAGCATCTTGCCGAGTTGATGGCTTATTCGGCACGCCTCGTTCGTGGGATCGTTCGAGATCGATTGGCCGAGCTCCACGACGGTGGCAATCCCCGGCACGCTCTTTTGCAGGTGCGACAGGAATTCCGTGACGTTCTTTATGCGCATCCCGAGGCCGGAGGATACGCCGCTAGAGATTTCGACGCTCTCTTTTCGGCCGCTTTTGCTCAAACGCTAGCATTCGGATTGCTGCTGGTTCGCGAAGGAACGGGAGAAGTGGTTGGGACGGACGCATGGCAGCACATGCCGGAGGAGCATCCACTGATGCGAACGGCTTTGCGCGTGCTCAGCCTCGACGAAGTCGTGCAGGATGTCGGCATCGGCTTCGACGTGATGCGTGACACCGTCAACAGCTTCGCGCCCGAAATTCTCGCTGTGCCGCCAAGCGGGTATGATCCTATTCTGTATTTTTACGAGAATTTCCTCCAGACATTTGATCCAGAAGCACGTAGAGGGTTCGGCGTCTACTTCACGCCAGTTGAGGTCGTGCGATATATGAACAGCGCACTCGATCGTGCAGTGCGCGATAACCTTGCGACCCAAGGGCTGCGTGATCCGAACGTCATGATCCTCGATCCGGCGGCGGGAACGGGCACGTTCTTACTCGGCATCGCAGAACGCGTCAGAGCGCAGGAGTCGGAGGCTGGCGAGGGGATGGCCGCGCTCGCTCTGCAAAATCTCGCACACCGAATGTTCGGTTTTGAGTTGTTGGTCGGCCCCTATGCGGTCGCCCACTATCGCCTCCACCATGCGTTGCGTCACGCAGCGCCGGGACAAGGCGAATCGCTCGAATTGCCGCGGCTCGGTGTCTACCTGGCCGATACTTTGGCCGAGCCCGGCGCCGCTGCGCCTGCAGGACCGCTCGGATTCGTGTCAGAAGGAATTGCCGACGAGCGGCGTGAGGCCAATCGGATCAAGACCGAGCAGCCGATTCTGGCCATCGTCGGCAATCCACCCTACCGGCGGCTGCTCGAAGGTGAAAATCACACCTTGGTCGGCGACTGGATGGATCGAATTTGGGACGACCTCAAGGAGCCAGTGCGAAACGCCGGTCACGGCAACCAGCTCAACACGTTTCCCGAACTGTCCGTCGCCTTCTGGCGCTGGGCGATCTGGAAACTGTTTGAAGCGGAGAATGCTCCGGGACGCGGCGTGGTCGCCTTCATCAGTAATCGCAAGTATCTGACCGGTTGGCCTTATGCCGGATTGCGCAAGATGATGCGCGAACGCTTCGATCGTATCGAGATCATTGATTTGCGCGGCGATGTGCGGCGCGGCGAGCGAGCAGGCATCGACGCCGATCAGGGCGTTTTCAACATCCAGGTTGGCACGGCGATAACGATTGCCATTGCTGATGGAACCAAGGCGCAAGGAGAACCCGCAGACGTTTATTATCAAGACAGTGGGCGGAAAATCTTTTTTCGCGCCGGGCAAAGTTCGACTGGCTTCTGAGCCAGGCCGACTCCGGGACGCAATCAAATCCAATCGTAGTGACGCGCGGCCTCCTCGATGACATGAGGCCGATGCCATTCCTGAATGGAGATCTCATAAGTATAGAGGAATGCTTTTCATTCTACCGCAGCGGCTTGCAAACCAAACGTGACGACCTTGTGTACAGCCCGTCATCAGCTCGCTTAGGCGAACGGATTGAGGAATTTCTTAGAGCAGGCAACGATCGCGCGCGTGAAATTTTCCACGATACGCGAGACCGCAAATGGGTTGCAGCGAGGGCTATTCAGTTTGATGTGGGGCACATTAGTCAAATAGGTTATAGGCCATTGGATCGACGCTCTCTTTACAATCATCGTGCATACGGGGATTTCCTCAGGCCGGACCTCCAAGAGGTATGGGGTAATCAAAATGTCGGACTTTACGCGTTACCGAACGGCACTGGCGCGGGGCCGGCGGCGTGGTGCTATGGCCTCCTTCCCGACTATCACGCCTTTCGCGGCAGCTATGGCGGCTATGCCTTTCCGCTGCAAAATCGGCGACCGGATATCAATACTCCCAATCTTTCGGCGGCACTTATCGCAGCTATGAGCGCCGCGTACGGCGAGTTGGTTTCCGCTGAGGATGTTTTCGACGCGATTCTCTGTCTGCTCTCTGCTGCTTCCTATACTCTTCGCTTTGCTGAAGACCTTGAGGACGTGTTCCCTCATGTCCCATTCCCTACGCAATTCACAGTTTTCCGCGATGCCGTTCGTTTAGGCCGCGAGATCAAATCAATCGAAACTTTTGCGCGCCAGCCGGCCGCGGCCTACCTCCGCCACGACTTCGTGCGCGTGACTACCGAGCCGCGAGGTGCAGTGGCGCTAGTCGAGTATGAGGATGGCGCGATTACTCTGTGCGATAATGGCACTGGCCGAATCACCGGATTGCCGGAAGCGGTGTGGGACTTTTCGGTCAGTGGCTACCGCCTTGTACCACGCTGGCTTGAGGCGCGCGTTGGTTTGCCGGCCGACTTCGCGCTTGTGCAGGAGTTGAGAGATATCTGTGGGCGCATTGCGGAGTTGATTGATCTGTTCGCTCAAGCCGATATCGTTCTTGAGGCCACGCTGCACGAAACACTAACTCGCGAGGCCCTGGGCCTCGTTGCGGTGGAACAAGACCCAAATGATGGATGAGACCGATTTATTCGGAAGAGGATCGGCACAAGCAAGCTTGTTCGGCGCCGGTGAAGACCGCTTACAAGCACCCCAGCAAAGCTCAACTCCGGATCCGGAGACAATTCGTCTGCGGCTTAAAGCGCTGCTTGAAAAAGCTAGGTCAGCCGAAAAGATGCCGTGGTCGGAGCGGGATGCGCGCATGTGGCAAACCGTTTTTCCAAATATGGCAAAGTGGCTGCCCGGAGAGGAGGCTGATCAATTGCGTTTCGAGTTTGCGCAGGAGATGCAGCGACTGAGTCGGGCCGCATAAAATCCAATAATTTTATGTTTCGCGGACCTCTTTAATAGCGAGACGTGCGTGTGGGCCTCGTCGCATAAATAGCGACTGACGCTCTTGACGACGGTCTCTATTGCAGCTACAAGGCCGCGCGGTCTTTCGAACCAGGTTGTTCGAACCTTTGGGATCGTGCGCCCCGACCAAGTCCCAGGAAGCGCGTATCTGGAGCTGAACTGTAGCGTTCGTTCGCCGCAGCAAGCGCCGTGGTGGAACGCCGGCAGGCGAGCGCGCCCCCGCTCCCAAACCTCCCGCACGTTGGGGGAGGAGAAGAGACGAAGGGCGCGCGCCGCATCGCAAGATGCGGACGGCAGGCTCACGCGTCTGTCGGCGTTCTGCTTCCTTTATTCCTCGTCATTGCGAGCCGACGGGTCCGGCCCGAAGCGGCCGGCCCGATGACAAGCTCCGCGAAGCAATCCAGTGCAGCGGTCCCCCTTAGTTGGACAACGAAGCTAGTACGCGTTGCCCCGCTGGATTGCTTCGTCGCTTCGCTTCTCGCAATGACGAGTTTTCGGGAATGGCGTGGCATAGCTCGGGCGCGGTGTGCGTCGCGAGAACGGGATTCTATTTACCTCTCCCCCGCGTGCGGGGAGAGGTCGAGCGAAGCGAGTGAGGGGGCGTCTCAGCGATTCTGAGCGCTGCACTTCTGAGCCCGGCGGTTAGGCCCCCTCATCCCGACCTTCTCCCCGCGTGCGGGGAGAAGGAGCGCGCGTCACACAACGCGGAGACCTTTTACATGCCGTTGATGCACAACACGCTGCCGGGCGCGCCGAATTACGAGAAACGGCGCTCGTTTGCGGAAGGCCGCGCGCTGGTCGATGCGGCGCATGTGGCGACCCATCGGCTTTATTGCGACGTGCTGGCGTTCTGGCGCCGCTGTTCGCGGGCGCCGTGCAAGCGGCATCGGCGCTGCGCGGGCGAGCCGGTCGGATGCCTGATGCGCGGCTTGCCGCCAGCGCCGGAACTGGAGCGGTTGCGGTCGCAAGCCGGAGTGATCGCGGGAGGGCCGCAGC
>JBAUGC010000161.1:0-1627 GCA_049679485.1 Xanthobacteraceae bacterium | reverse complement strand
AAGGACTATGAGGAAGCGGTGCGGCTGCCGTCGGAGCACGAATACGGCAACGGCGTCGCCATCTTCACGCGCGACGGCGACACCGCGCGCGATTTCACTAACCGCGTGCAGGTCGGCATGGTCGGCGTCAACTTCGCCATTCCGGTGCCGCTCGCCTATTACACTTTCGGCGGCTGGAAGCGTTCCGGCTTCGGCGATCTCAACCAGCATGGTCCCGACTCGATCCGTTTTTACACCAAGACCAAGACGGTAACCGCGCGCTGGCCCTCCGGTACCAAGGAGGGCGCCGAGTTCGTCATCCCGACAATGCGGTGAGCCGCTGCAGGTTACCGGTGAATCACATGATGCGCATCAAGCATCGGTCCGTGACTGGGATCAAAGTCGCGGTGTTGTTGTGCACCTTGGCGGCCCTTGCCGCCTGCACCAATACGAGCCGTTTCGGCGGCGAACCGGAAACGGCGGCTGCTCCGCCCCCGACGCCACCTCCTGCAACTGCGCCGGCGCCGGCCCAGCCGCCCCCCGTCGATCTCGCCGGCAAATGGAAACTGTCCGGGGCCGGCGGCGCCTGCCTGATGACGCTCACCGATGAGCCGGGTTCAACCGACGGCAAGATCGCGCCCGCCGGCGGCTGCCCAGGCAATTTCTTCATGAGCCGGAAATGGTCCTACCAACACGAAGCGCTGACTATTCGCGATTTTAAAGGACAGGCTTTGGCCGAGTTGTCCTTTGCCGACGGTCATTTCGAGGGCCAAGCTTCCGGCGGCGGCGCCATGACGCTGGCCAGACCTTGATCGTTTTTTAGGTTTCATCGATTGGAGAGCTCATGCCCGACTATCAGCTCTACTGCTTCGCCCAATCCGGCAATGCCTATCGCGCGGCTTTGATGCTCAATCTGATCGGCGCCGATTGGCAGCCGATCTATGTCGACTTCTTCAGAGGCGGCGAGACGCGAACGCCAAAATACCGCGCTGAGGTCAACGAGATGGGCGAGGTGCCGGTCCTGGTGCATGACGGCAAGAAACTCACGCAGTCCGGCGTGATGCTCACTTATCTCGCCGACCGCAGCGGACGGTTCAAGCCGGAAGGCGAGGACGAGCGGCTCGAAGCGTTGCGCCGGATCGTTTTTGACAGTCAGAAGGTCAACGGCTTTCTCGGCCCGTATCGTTTTTTGAAAAACTTCTCCCGGCCGCCCGGCGATCCGGCGGTGATGGCGTTCCTCAAGGGCCGCATCGACGGCAACCTCGCGATCCTCGATAAGCGGCTGGCCAAGGCGCCGTTCGTACTCGGCGATAGACCCACCATCGCCGATATTTCGCTTTGTGCTTATCTCTATTACCCGGCCGAAGAATTCGGCTTCGACATTGCGGCCGCGCATAAGAACATCGGCGCCTGGCTCGAGCGTATCAAGTCGCTGCCCGGCTGGGCGCACCCTTACGACCTGATGCCCGGCTACCCGCCGCAGCTATAGCCGGCAGTTCTTAGAGCGGAATATTCAGGGTTTTCGGCGGGGGCGCGGGTGTCGGCGCGGGCGCCGGCGTGGGCGCCGGTGGGGAAACAGGTTTCACGATCGGCGCCGCGGACACGGTAGGCGCCGGATGGGGCGCGGGCGGCGCGACCGGAGCTGTTG
>JBAUGC010000160.1:0-25174 GCA_049679485.1 Xanthobacteraceae bacterium | reverse complement strand
CTCGCCGAAGAGGCCAAGCTTGCGGTAGCCGACGCGCCGGTGGTGCGCCGGCTGCGAGCGGCCGGGGCCGTCATTGTCGCCAAGACCAACATGACGGAATTCGCTCTGGGCGGGATCGGCGCCAATCCGCATTTCGGTACGCCGGGCAATCCGAGCGATCGTGCGCGCGTGCCCGGCGGCTCCTCATCGGGGGCGGCCGTCACCGCCGCCGATGGCATGTGCGAAATTGCGATCGGCACCGATACCGGCGGCTCTGTCCGCATCCCCGCCGGGCTGTGCGGCATTGTCGGCTTCAAGCCGAGCCGCCAGCGTGTCCCGACCGAAGGTGCGTTTCCCCTGAGTACCACGCTCGATTCCATCGGTCCTTTGGCACGCAGTGTTGCCGATTGTGCGAAGGCCGACGCCGTCCTGTCGGGGGGGGACTTTGCGGCGCCGGAGCCCATCGCGCTTGCCGGTTTGCGTTTCGGAATTGTGCAGGGCTTGCCGCTTGAATCTCTGGACCAGACTGTCACCGCCAGCTTTGATGCAGCTCTGAAATCGCTGGGTGCTGCCGGCGTTCGGCTTACCGACGAAACATTGCCGCTCCTCGACGAAATGCGCGAGGTTAACGCTTACGGCGGTATCGTCCAGCCCGAGGCTTGCGCAGTTCATCGCGATCGGCTCAAGCGGCGGGGCGCCGATATCGACCCGAACGTGCGGGTGCGGCTCGAGCGCGGCGGCGCCGTTTCAGGTCCCGATTATGTCGACATGATGCAGGCGCGCACCCGCCTCGTTCGCGCCATGGATCAGAGATTGGCGGCATTTGACGCGGTGGTGATGCCGACGACCCCGATCGTTGCGCCGACACTGGCGGAAGTGGCGGATCCGAAGGACTACGCGGTGCGCAACACCCTCGTTCTGCGCAATACATCGATTGGCAACTTTTTCGACCTCTGCGGCGTCTCGCTGCCGCTGAAGGCCAAGCTTCCGGTCGGCCTGATGCTCATGGCGCGTAACGGCCATGACCGCATGCTGCTCCGGATCGCCGCGGCGGTGGAGAAAGCATTGGCAAGTTAAGCGGCGATCACAGATCGAACATTGCGTCGCGACGTTTTCGCGCCTGTGACGGAGCAAAAAAATCCGGCATCATGGGGCAATGCAAAGCGCAAGAGCTATGGGAGGATTCCGATGAGCCGTAAATTTCAGCCGAATTCCGTGGGCATAACCCGGCGCAGCTTTTCCGCCGCGTTGGGCGCCGGCGTCGTCGCCGGTATCGCACCCTTTAATGTCGTCCGCGCCCAGGGCGGCCCGCTCAAAGTCGGCGTTCTCCTGCCGCGCTCGGGTTTTGAGGCCGGTATTGGTGAGGACTGTCAGCGCGGTGTCGACGTCGCGCCGGCAATATTCAAGTCGCTGGGCCTGCCGGAGCTGACGATCATCAATGGCGACACGGAATCGAACGTGGACACGGCGCGTGCGCGGGCCGAAAAGCTGATCGGCGAGGGGGCGCAGGCTTTGGTCGGCTCATTCGATTCCGGCCAATCTTCCGCGATTGCGCAAGTGGCCGAACAGAAAGGTATTCCGTACGTCATCAATATAGCAGCGGCGCCGCAGATCACCGAGCAGGGCTACAAGTTCGTATTCAGGAATTTCCCGACCGCGCCGATGATTCTGCGCGACGCCTTTACCGACCAGAAGACGGTGTTTGCCGAAGTCGGCGCGGCGCCCAAATCGGTCGTGTTCATGCACGTGAACGATACTTTCGGCACCGCCATGACCAAGGGCATCGGCGCGGTGATGCCGAAGTTCAACATGCCGTACACAATCGCCGAAGAGATCGCTTACGATCCGACGGCGCGCGATCTGTCCGTCGAGGTCGCGAAGGCTAAAGCAACAAATGCCGATGCGCTTCTGGTTGTCAGCCGCCTGAGCGACGCAATGCTGCTGACGCGGGAACTCGTCAAGCAGCGCTGGACGCCACAGGCAATCCTCACTATGGGCCCGGGCTTTTACGAGGACCAGTACATCAAGACGCTGGGCAAATATGCCAACGGGCCGATCAACTTCGCACCGTGGTATGACCCGCATAAGAAGCTTACCAAGGTGCTCCACGATGAGCTCGCCAAGCGCCATCCCGGCGTCAACCTCAATACCAACCATGTCTTCACCTTTGAGGCGTTGCTCGTCGTTGCCGATGCTTTCAAGCGCGCGGGATCGACCGATCCAAAGGCGCTGGCTGACGCTATTCGCGCGACCAACATCACCAACAATGTCAGCATCGGACCGGGCATCCAATTCGATGCCAAAGGGCAGAACGACAAGGTGAGGCAAGGCGCGTTTCAAAATCGCGGCGGCAAGCTTGTCACCGTGGCGCCGCCAGAAGCTGCGGAAGGCAAGGCGGAGTGGCCGATGCCGCCTTATCAGAGCCGCAGCTAAGTCGGCTCAGTGGGGTTCGACGTCTATCTCAACGTTGTTGTCGGCGGAGTTTTGACCGGCCTCGTTTACGGCTTGTTGGCGCTCGGGCTTTCGGTCATTTTCGGCGTGGTGCGTGTCGTTAATTTCGCCCATGGCGAAATGATGACGATTGCCATGTTCATCGCCGTAGTATTGTTCTCCGCGTTCCATATTGATCCGCTGGTTCTGTTGGTGCCGATCGCGGCGGTGATGTTTGTGTTTGGCTACGTGCTGCAGATCGGCCTGATCAATCCCTTCATCAGGCGCGCCGAGCACACACAGTTTCTGCTGCTGGTGGCTCTCGGGCTCATCATCGCTAACAGCCTCCTGATCGTCTTCGGCCCGGACGCTCGCTCGGTGCAGACCTCTTACGCGCTCGACAGCGTCCAGATCGGCCCGTTGATTGTCGACACTTCGAAAGTCTACGCCGGCTTGGCCGCGATCGCGTTCACTGCGGCGTTGTTCGTCTTCTTTCGCTTTACGCTTACGGGCAAGGCGATCCGGGCCTGCGCCGATAATTTCACCGGCGCGCAGGTCGTCGGCCTCGACGTGAAGCGGCTCTACGCGCTTACGTTCGGTCTCGGCGCGGCGTGCGTCGGCGCTGCCGGCACCATGCTCACTTTGCTCGTCGACGCGACCCCGATGCTCGGGCCGAGTTATACGCTCCTTGCCTTTGTCATCGTCATTACCGGCGGATTAGGCTCGATGCCGGGTGCGCTCCTTGGCGGCGTCCTGATCGGCGTCACCGAGGCGCTGGCCGGACTTCTGTTCACCCCATCCGCCAAAAGCATGTTTGCCTTCGCCATCCTCGTTCTGGTGCTGCTGTTTCGGCCGCAAGGGCTGCTCGGCAAGAGGCTGGCATGATGGCGCGATTGAGTGCCGGCCTGTCAGGCCGCGGCGCGATTCTGCTTGCGGTCTTGTTCGCCGTTTGCCTAGCCGCGCCGCTATTCATCAATGATTATCTGCTCACCGTTCTTATTCTCATCTTCTATTTTGCTTATGCCGGCCAAGCCTGGAATATCATGATGGGCTTTGCCGGGCAGCTGTCGCTCGGCCACGCGATCTATATCGGTTTCGGCGCCTACGTTACGGCGACATTGTTTATCCGTCTTGGCGTCAGTCCCTGGCTCGGTTTGTTCGCCGCCATTCCGGTGGCCGCAGCCTGCGGCGCAATCATCGGATTCCTGGCGTTCCGCTTTCGCGTCGCCGGCGTCTATTTCGCGATTTTGACCATCGCCTTTGCCGAATTCGCCCGTATCGGCTTCGACCATTTGGATTTCGTCAACGCCTCGGGCGGGTTGTTCCTCCCGGTTAAGCAATATGCCCATAACGATCCGTGGCAGATGCGCGGCGACCCGCGGATGTTCTATTACATCATACTGTTCGCGACGGCGCTGATCTTTGTCTTATGCCATCTGCTCGTCCGCAGCCGGGTCGGCTATTTCTGGCTCGCGATTCGCGAGGATGAGCAGGCGGCGCGCGCCACCGGCATCGATACCTTTCGTTACAAGATGTATGCGGTGATGGTGTCCGCAGCAGCGACCTCGTTTGCCGGCGTGTTCTACGCGTTTTATTACAACAACCTTTTTCCCGAGCAGGTCTTCAGCATCTCGCGCTCGATCGAGATCATTCTCGGTCCGATCATTGGCGGCGTCGGGACGTTGTTTGGTCCGATCCTCGGCGCATTTGTACTGACCGGCCTCGCCGAGGCGCTCAACTCCGCAATGACCGCTCTCGGCATCGAACTACCGGGGGCGACGCAGGTGTTTTACGGCGTGTGCCTCCTCCTTGTGGTGGCGGCGCTGCCGGACGGCGTCTGGCCGCCCTTGGCGCGGCGGCTTGGAGTGAGTGCAAGCAAGAAATGACGAGCCCGCTCCTCAAACTCAGCGCCGTCAGTAAGCGCTTTCGCGGGCTTGTCGCGGTCGATCAGGTCAGCTTCGCGGTGCAGCCCGGCGAGATATTTGCCGTGATCGGTCCAAACGGCGCCGGTAAGACCACACTCTTCAACATGATCGCCGGCGCTATCGCCCCGGACGGCGGGTCGATCACGTTCGCCGGCCGACCAATCCATGGATTGCCCGCGGATGCAGTCTGCCGGCTTGGGCTGGCGCGAACATTTCAGATTGTGCGGCCGTTTCCGGCGTTGAGCGTCGAGGATAACGTCACCATCGGCGCGCTGCAGCGCCATCGCGATGTCGAAGTCGCGCGGGCTAGAGCCCGGACGTTGCTTGAGCAGCTCGATCTCATTGAGAAACGCAATCGCATCGCCGCCACGTTGACATTGCCGGACCGCAAGCGACTCGAAGTCGCCCGCGCGCTCGCGACCGAGCCGCAATTGTTGCTGCTCGACGAAGTTATGGCAGGGCTGCGTCCGACCGAGACCGACCGCATGGTCGGGATCCTGCGCGCGCTAAACCGCGACAGCGGATTGACCATCCTGTTGATCGAGCACGTGATGCGTGCGGTTATGGCGCTTGCTTCCCACGTCCTCGTGCTTGACCACGGCACGGCAATCGCCTCGGGGCTGCCCGATGTGGTGGTCCGCGATCCGGCGGTGGTCCAATCCTATCTCGGCGCCGAGGCGATATGATCCTGCGCGTCGAAAACCTCGATGTGTTCTACGGCGACGTTCAGGCGCTCGATACGGCGTCGCTGGAAATCGAGGAAGGCACTATCGTTGCAATCGTCGGCGCCAATGGCGCCGGCAAGACGACTCTGATCCGCTCGCTTGCCGGAATGCTGCCGCAGGCGCACGGACGTGTTGTGTTTCGCGACACCGATATTTCGCGTTGGCCAAGCCATCGCATCTGCGATCTCGGGCTTGGTCAGGTGGCCGAAGGCCGACAAGTGTTTCCAACGCTTTCCGTGGCCGAGAACCTAGACATCGGCGGCATGCTGCCGCGAGCCCGGGCGCAGCGGGCCAGGAACCGCGAGCGCGTATTATCGATGTTTCCGGTGCTGGCCGAGCGGTCGCGGCAGCCGGCCGGCACACTGTCCGGCGGCGAGCAGCAGATGCTCGCAATCGGGCGCTGCCTGATGGGAGCGCCGCAGCTGATCATGTTCGATGAACCCTCGCTCGGGCTTGCGCCGAACATCGTTCACGGCGTGTTGAAAACGATCCGGGAACTCAATCGCGAGGGAATCACCTGTCTATTGGTCGAACAAAACGTGGTGCTGTCGCTGAAACTCGCGAGCCGCGCCTACGTGCTTGAAAACGGGCGTGTGACCCTGTCAGGAACCGGCACTGAATTGTTGGCTGACGACCGCGTGCGCAGCGCCTATCTTGGTCTGTAGCAGCGCACCGTCTTGCCTTGCGGCGATCGCGAAAATGTCTTCAGAATATCTCTTTCAGAAAGAGATGCGCAGGCGGCCCATTTCGGCATCTATCTCGGCAAATGGCCTGGCAGCCAAAGCTATATATCGATCACATCATCGCGCGTCCTTCAGTAATCGCTCCAAGCCTGAAGGCTTGCAGTAGCCGGCTCGGGCAGCCGGCGGGCGCTTTCAGCCGGCTGCGAGCGTTTCGAGGACCGGCCCCTGCTCCCTGAGCTGCAGACGATAGAAGGCGGCGTAACGGCCGCCTTTGCGGAGGAGTTCGTCATGGCGGCCGGATTCGACCACCGCGCCGTCCTGCACTACGAGGATGTTGTCGGCGTGCATGATGGTGGCGAGCCGATGCGCGATAACCAACGTCGTTCGCCCCTTGCGCAGTTCCGCGATCGCCTCCTGTACGTGGCGCTCTGATTCTGAATCCAGAGATGCGGTCGCCTCGTCGAGCAGAATGATGGGTGCGTTTTTGATCAGCGCGCGCGCAATGGCGATGCGCTGGCGCTGGCCGCCGGAAAGCTGCATGCCGTGCTCGCCGACGGGCGTGTCGTAACCGCCTGGAAAGCCAAGGATGAAGTCGTGAGCGTGCGCCGCTTTAGCGGCTGCGACGATCTCCGCCTCGCTGGCGCCTACCCTGCCGAGCCCAATGTTCTCGCGGATCGTTCCGCGGAACAGTTGAACGATTTGCCCGACATAGGCGATCTGCCGGCGCAGCGAGCCGCGCGACACGGTGGCGATGTCCTGGCCGTCGATCAGGATGCGGCCGGACTCGATATCATAGAAGTGCAGGATCAGATCGAGCACCGTCGATTTGCCGCCGCCCGAGGGGCCCACCAGGGCCGTCAATTTGCCCGGCTGCGCCAGAAAGCTCATGCCGCGCAGCACCGGTGCGCCGGGGCGATAGGCGAAGTTCACGTCGGCGAATTCGAGGCGTCCGGCCGTTAGCTTGAGCGGCGGGCGGTCGTCATCCTTCGGCTCGCCCGCCGGGCTGTCGATGACCTCGTAAAGGACGCGGACGCCGACGAGACTGTTGTTGAAGTCGATGTTGAGCCGCGCCAGCCGCTTGGCCGGCTCGTAGGCGAGCAGAAACGCCGCCAGAAAGGAAATGAATTCGCCCGGCGTGGCGCCGCCCGCGATCACGCGGTAGCCGCCGTACATCATCGCCAGCGCGATCGCAAAGCCGCCGAGCGTCTCCATCAGCGGGCTGGCGCGATAGGCGAGACGCGCCATCTTGTTCGCTTGACGCTCGACCCCGGTGACGCTTTCGGCGAGCCGTCGCCGCATCTCGTCCTCGAGCGAGAAGGCCTTGACCATGCGCATGCCTTGCAACGCTTCCTGCATGGTCTCGATGATGCGCGTGGTGCCGGTGAACTGCATCTGCGCGATGTTGCGGACCCGACGGATCAGCTTGCGCAGGAACACCAACGCCGGCGGCGCCACCAGCAAGCCGGCGATCGACATCACCGGGTCCTGGATCACCACCACCACACAGAGTCCGATGAGCGACATCAGATCGCGGCCGATGGCGGTGATCATGAGATTGATCACTTGAGCCACGGCGTTGGCGCCGGTGGTAAGCCGGGCGACGAACTCCGACGAATGGCGGTCGGCGAAGAAACCGATATTTTCCCGCAGCAGCTTGTCGAACATGCGCTGCTGATTCTCGGCGACGATGCGGTTGCCAATCGAGGAAAGCATCACCGCCGCGCCGTAGTGCGCCAGCCCTCTGGTCGCGAAGATCACCATGGTAACGAGGCCGATAATGATGATGCCGCGGATATCGCGATCGACGTAAGCCTCGTTGGTCATCGTGCCGAGCAGGTATGCGCTGAGCGCCGTGCCGGCGGCGGCGACCCCCATCAATGAGAAGGAAGCTGCATAGCGCGGCCAGTGCGCAAGGGCTTCGTCGACGAGCAAACGGCGCGCTAACGGGAACGCGGAGTAGGAGTCGGACGACCCGGCCGTGGCAGATTTCATGCGCGATCCGTTGGCGTCCCGCGGGGCCGAGTGCGCGAGGCGCCCCGCGGGTTCAATGCCCCGAAGGGACGGATTTTTCAAGCTATTTTCGGCGTGGCAAGGGCCGCTCGGAACCCGTTGCCGCGAGTCTGGCGGGCGCGAGTGTGTCGCCTTGATCGGGCTGTTTCGGCCGGCGCGTCGTCAGCGCGCGCTCCCAAGCGAGCGCATGGCCGACAATCGTGGACAGATCATCGAAACGCGTCTCCCAGCCCAGCTTGGCACGGGCCTGCTGGGAATTTGCAACAATGCGGGCGGGATCGCCGGCGCGTTGCGGAGCGATGTCGACTTTGAAATCGACGCCGGAGACGCGCTTGACCGTGTCGACAACTTCGAACACCGAGAAGCCGTGTCCGTAGCCGCAATTCAGCGTCAAGGACTCCCCGCCGGCGCGCAAGTAGCGAAGCGCAGCCGAATGCGCGCGGACAAGATCGCAGACGTGGATATAGTCGCGGATGCAAGTGCCGTCAGGCGTCGGGTAGTCGGTACCGAAAACATCCATCTTTGGACGCAGCCCCAACGCCGTCTCGGCTGCGACCTTGATTAGATGGGTGGCGGCCTTGGTGGCTTGCCCGCTACGGCCCTGCGGGTCGGCGCCGGCGACATTGAAATAGCGCAGGACCACGTGGTGGAGACCGTAAGCGCGACTGGCGTCGCGCAACATGATTTCGCTCATAAGCTTCGACCACCCATAGGGCGAGATCGGCAGCGTCGGCGTATCTTCCTTTACTGGAATCTCGACGGGATTGCCGTACACGGCGGCGGTCGAGGAAAAGATGAAATGACGCACGCCGTTGTTCACGGCGCATTCGATGAGAGCGCGCGAGTTAACGGTATTGTTGCGATAGTACGCGAGCGGATCGCGTACCGAGTCAGGAACAACAATGGAAGCGGCGAAGTGGATGATGGCTTCGACGTTGTGCTTGCGAATCAGTTTGGCGACCAGCGCCTGGTCGCCAGTGTCGCCGACGATGAGCGGTGCGCCCTTCGGCACGGCCCAGTCGTAACCGGTGGAGAGGTTGTCGAGCACGATGACAGGCTCGCCGGCATCGAGTAGCTCGAGCACCATATGGCTGCCGATGTAGCCGGCTCCGCCGGTAACGAGGACCGTCATGGCTTCGACCTTTTCTCAGCGCGAACGGGGCTAATCCAACTTGATGAAAGCCCCGTTAGCCAATCCTTCTGTTAGCTGGCAGACGCTGGGGCAAGCGCCCGGCGGGCCGCAGCGAGAACTTCCTGCGGCGTGAGGTCGCGCATGCAGCGATGATGGCCGACCCGGCATACCGGTTTGTGGCACGGCCGGCAGTCAAGCTCGCCTTTTGCCTGCATTACCGCAGCGAGCGGATTGAGCGGCGCCCAGTGCCAGGGACTAGTCGGACCGAAGATACCGATCGAGGGCGTTCCGAGGGCCGCGGCGACATGCAGGAGACCCGAGTCATTGGAGACCGCTATCGAAGCTGCGGCGAGCGCAAGAATGGCCTCGCGCAAATCATTGCCGGTGAGGTCGCGGGCGTTGCTGTCGCCGACGATCTCAGCTGCCAGAGGCTTTTCGTCGGGGCCGCCCAACACCCAAACAGCGAAGCCGTCGCTGAGAAGGTGGCGCGCCAATTCGCCATAAGCCGTGCTCGGCCAGCGCTTCGAAGGTCCGACGGCGCCAGGGGCAAACGCTACGACCGGTCGCCCATCATCCATCAAGCCGCGGCGATTGCGCCATGCGGCTACCTTCGCAGCAGCCACCTTCAGCCGCGGCAGCGGCCACGTATCGCGCAGGTCGGCACCACGCGGCAGGGCGAGCATGGCGCAGCGATCCACCATCCGCGGCAATTTGCGCTCGCCGAAACGCAGGGCGTTGAGCAGAATCAATCGGCCTTCGCCAAAAAAGCCCACACGTTCGGGGATGCCGGCGAGAAATGGCGCAAGCGCCGATTTCCAGGTCCGCGGCATGATCAGCGCCGTGCCGTACCCTTCGCGCTTAAGGCGCTTGGCGAGCGCATTCTGCTGCGCGAGAGCGAGCCGGCTGCGTGGCAGATCCCAGACGATGGTTTGTCTAAGCCCCGGCATATAATCGGTGAGCGGCGCGCACAATGAAGTCGCCAGAATGTCCACTGGGCGATCGGGGTAACGCTCGCGCAATAGTGTCACCACCGAGTGGCAGCGCATGAAATCGCCGATCCACATGTAGGGCACAAGCAGAATGGGGCTGCCTCCAACCCTTTGAGCTTCGTGCTCGGCCAAAGGTATTGTTGAACTTTCGTTCATTTGTATGGATGAATTTACATTCATTTTGTAGAAGAAATGCTCACCGGTTCGCCGTCGCCGCTAAGGAGGAGTGTTGCGTCGGGCAGGAGACTGGGGCAAACGGGGAGCGGCGGCAACCTTCATGCGGTGTCACGGCGTCGATGTTGTTGGTCACCGGCGGGGCCGGCTTCATCGGATCGAACGTGCTGGCGAGCCTTAATGAGGCCGGGCGTCCTGACGTTGCCGTTAACGACATCCTCGGCAGCGATCGCAAATGGCGCAATCTCGCCGGACGGCAACTGGCCGAGTTCGTTCCGCCGGCCGATCTGTTGCGGTGGCTTGAGGGACGCAAACTCGACGCCATTGTCCACTTCGGCGCCATCTCCTCAACGACCGCCACCGATGCCGATCTCCTCATGGAAACCAATTTTCGGCTCTCGCTGCGTCTGTTCGATTGGTGCGCTGCGACCCGCACTCCGTTCATCTACGCCTCCTCGGCCGCGACCTACGGCGACGGTAGCGCGGGCTTTTCCGACGATTGGTCCCCCGGCGCGCTCAACGGGCTCAAGCCCCTAAACCTCTACGGCTGGACCAAGCATCTGTTTGACCTCGCGGTCGTCGAACGTGCTGCGCGCAAAGACAAACTCCCGCCGCAATGGGCTGGGCTTAAATTCTTCAACGTTTTCGGTCCCAACGAATATCACAAAGGCGAGATGATGAGTCTCGTGGCCAAACGGTTCGACGAGGCCAAGGCCGGCAAGCCGATTCGGCTGTTCAAATCCTACCGCGCGGGGGTCGCCGACGGCGAGCAGAAACGCGACTTCGTCCACGTCGATGATGCGGTGGCCGTGGTGCGCTGGCTCCTTGAGACACCCTCGGTATCGGGTATCTTCAACGTCGGCACCGGCAAGGCCCGCAGCTTCCGCGACCTCATGACGGCTATGTTAGTGGCGCTCGGCCGAGAGCCGGATATCGAATACATCGAAATGCCGGAATCGATCCGCGATGCTTATCAATATTTCACGCAGGCCGAGACCGAAAATCTGCGCCGCGCCGGCTTCAATGCCGACTTCGCCACTCTGGAAGACGGGGTCAAGCAGTACGTGAATGGCTTTCTTGATCGCGCCGATCGCTATCGGTGAGGGTCGCGGGCGGACGGGGCAACAGCATGTTCGACTTCGAAGAAGCCCTGCGCCTCATCGGCAAGCAGACCATTCTTTGTATCGGCGACGTCATGCTCGACGATTTCGTCTATGGCGACGTCACGCGCATTTCTCCGGAGGCGCCGACACCGGTTCTGAAGGTCAAACACAACACTGTCGAGATCGGCGGCGCCGGCAACGTGGCCCGCAATATCGCAGCGCTCGGCGCACAGTGCATTTTCGTTGGCTTGGTCGGTAACGACGAGGCCGGCCAGATTCTGCATAACGCGCTCGCCAAGCTCGGATCGATAGTCCCCGAACTCGTGGTCGATGACGCGCGGCAAACCACGCGCAAGGTCCGTTTCGTCTCCGAACACCACTCGACCCATTTAATGCGCGCCGATTGGGAGACCGAGACTGAGGCAAGTGCGGATAGCCAGTCGTCGATAATCGCGTGCGTCGAAGCCGCGATGCCCAGGGCCGGCGCGGTGGTTCTTTCTGATTATGCCAAGGGAGCCCTCAGCCCGCGCGTCATTCGTACCGTCATTGAAAAGGCGCGACAGCTGGGGAAGCCGGTTGTCGTCGACCCGAAGGGGCACGACTACCGCGTCTATCGCGGCGCGACGCTGATCACTCCCAACAGCAAAGAACTGGCAGCGGCGGTCCACCGGCCGATCGGCAATGAAGCGGAGATTGCCGCTGCCGCCGCCGAGATCGCCCAGATGGTCGGCAGCGAAGCCGTCCTCGTCACCCGCAGCGAAGAGGGTATGAGTCTTCACGTGGAAGGCTCGGCGCCGATCCACGTTCCCGCATACCCGGTCAAAGTGCGCGACGTGTCCGGCGCTGGCGATACCGTTGCGGCAGTGATGGCAGTGCTGCTGGCAATCAAAACCCCCTACGAATTCGCCATGCGTGCAGCCAATGCTGCCGCCGCGGTCGTCGTCGGCAAACGCGGCACAGCAACCGTTGCTCTCGCCGAATTGCGCAGCCGCATTCTTCCGGCCGCATCGCTCGCGCCCGAAGAGAAGATCGTATTCGATTGGTCGGTTCTCGATGAGCGGCTCGGAGAATGGCGCAGCCACGGGATGCGTATCGGCTTCACCAACGGCTGCTTTGATCTTCTCCATCGCGGCCATATTAAATTGCTGGCGGAGGCGCGGGCTGCCTGCGACCGGCTGGTGGTCGGGCTCAATAGCGATGCCTCGACGGCGCGACTCAAAGGTGCAGGCCGGCCGATCAATCCCGCCGAAGGTCGCGCCGAAGTGCTCGCGGCGCTGGAGGCCGTCGATCTCGTGGTCGTCTTCGAAGACGATACGCCGCTCGAACTGATCAAGCGAGTAAGACCCGCCGTGCTGGTCAAGGGCGCTGACTACCGACTCGATGAGGTGGTCGGCCGTGAACTGGTCGAGGCGGCGGGGGGCGCCGTCCTTCTCATCGATCTGGTGCCGGGCCACTCGACCACGGGCCTGGTGCGTCGCTCTGCCGAATCTGCCGAACCGCGGATCCGATCGACCAGTCCTGCCGGGGCGAAGTGACCGAATGACCGCCGCTACGATGCTCGCTGGTTTCGATCGCCAGCGTTTGGCCAAAGTTGCCGATTGGCTGGCGGTTGGCGTCGCTGTGACGCTGCCGTGGTCAACGACCGCGACCGGCATTTTCATTACCGGGTGGCTGATTGTGATCCTCGCCACCTTGAATATCGGGGCCCTCCGGCAGAACCTGGTAACCGGCGCGGGCCTGCTCCCGGTGTTGCTCTGGGTGCTGGCGGTGATCGGCATGTTATGGGCTGACGTCAGCTGGGCCGAACGTCTCGGAGGTCTCGGTAAATTCCACCGGCTGCTTATTATTCCTTTGTTGTTCACGCAATTCCGGCGTTCTGAGAACGGCATCTGGGTTCTGTGTGGATTTTTTGCCTCGGTAGTTGCCTTGCTGCTGGTCTCTTGGGGTCTCGCGCTCATTCCTGGTCTGCCGTGGCGTGGGCGGATGGTGGGTGTGCCGACCAAGGACTACATTTTTCAAAGTGCAAACTTTCTGATCTGCATATTTGCGCTCCTTGGTTTCGCCGCGGACAGGGCGCGAAAGCAGCGATGGCGAGCAACCGCTGGGTCCCTCGCGCTCGCCTTGTTTTTCCTCGCTAATATCTTTTTTGTTGTAACCAGCCGCACGGCTCTGCTTGTCGCTCCGGTGCTGCTGCTCCTGTTGGGGTGGCGCCAATTTGGCTGGAAAGGCTTGCTGGGCACCGGATTACTAGGCGCCACCGTCGGTATCGCGATTTGGTTCGGTTCGCCCTACCTGCACGAGCGATTGGTGACGTCGGTACAGGAGCTTCAACAATATCGCTCGAGCGACACCGCCAATTCGACCGGGCTGCATCTCGAGTTTCTGAGAAAGTCGTTCTTATTCGTCGAAACGGCGCCAATCATTGGTCATGGCACTGGTTCGATTCCGGAACAGTTCCGCGAGGCTGCCGTGGGTGAAGCAGGCGCTTCGGCCGTACTCTCCGCCAATCCGCACAATCAGATTCTTGCCGTCGGAATTCAGCTCGGCCTGATTGGCGTGGCCGTGCTCGTGGCGATGTGGGTCGCGCATTTCCAGTTGTTTTACGGCGATGGGCTGAACGCCTGGTTCGGGATGATCGTGGTCGCGCAGAACGTCGTATCCTCGCTGTTTAACTCGCACCTGTTCGACTTCACCTCAGGCTGGCTCTACGTCTTCGGTGTCGGCGTAATCGGTGGGATGGTTTTGCGGGAGCGGGATTTAGCCTGAACGAGTGCCGCAAGGCCGGTGCGGGTATCGTGCGCCGGCTGCCAACCCGCGGTCAGGAGCTTGCCGGGGTCCACACGGAGGTTGCCGCCCAGGCGATCCCACAAGTCGTCCCGGCCCATCAAGCGCAGCGGAATCTCCACATAACTCGTCGGCATCGGGATGATTAGCGGCCACCGGCCTTGCGCCTGCCGCAGCGTTGCCAGCACGTCCGGAAGCCGCAGCGGGATGCCCGGATCGGCAACGACATAAGTCTCGCCTTTCGCGGCTGCAGCTGAGAGCACAAAGCTCAGCACGGAGGTGAAGTTATCGATCCCGAGAAGCGAGCGGCGGTTGACAAAACCCTTGACGGGAAGTGGCCAAGGCGAAAGTGCTGCCCGTAACAACAGTGCAAAATTTCCCCTCACCCGCGGGCCATAAAGCAAAACCGGCCGCAGAATAGTGAATGGAACGCCGGCGGCGCGTACCGCCGCTTCGGCGGCAAGCTTCGCCCGCCCATAGGCGTCGCAGGGCGCCGGCTCATCGCGCTCCGTCAAGGCGTGGTCCGCTGCAGGTCCGCTCTGGGCCCGAATCGAGGAGACAAACACGAAATGCCTGACGCCGGTTTGCGCAGCGGCGGCCGCAAGCTTTGCCGTCGCCAGCCGATTGACGCGATCGTAAAGCTCAGGCGCCGCGCTACGGCCCGCATGTGCAACGCCGGCAAGATGAATCACCTGATCGACTCCTTCGAGCAGCGGGCGCCACTCGAAATCTTCCGACAAATCCGGATGCCGCATGAGTTCAACATCCGGGGGGAATGCGGGCTCGGGTTGCTGTCGCACCGCGGCGCAAAGCGCATAGCCGCTTTGCGCCAAGGCGGCTATCGCTGCGCGGCCGAGAAAGCCGGACGCGCCGGTCACCAGAAGCCTGTTCACGGCTTAAACCCCGTCAAAGCGAGCCTCGCGACGTGCGGCACGGCGCCGAAAGTATCGGCCAAGCGATACCACGAACGGGCCGCGCCGAACCACGCTCGGCGGCTAATACAACGGCTCCAACAGCCCGCTGTTGCCGGGGCTTTTCGTACCGCCCATCAGGTCAAACTGTGAATAGGTCTGCACGCCGCAGCCGTCTGTCGCCACAGCATAGCGATTTTCAACAATCTCTTTTTGTTTGATGAACAGGGCATAGGTAAGTCGTCGTCCCTTGTCCTGAAAGCGCACGCAAGTGAGCCAGCTCCAGCCCTTGACCGAATGAACCCAGCGATACTCAGATATTTCAAATGCGTCGTAGGACTGGTAATCTTTGAACGAGCCTTTGATGTGGTCGGCTACCAGGGTATTAAACGTTGGGTCCGGGCCCGATGCTGGCGCGTCTTCCGCTGGTAAGGAAAGGGCGCTGCAGCCGAGCAAAAAGAACGGCAGCAGAAGCGCCGCATAGGCGGCGTTCTGCAAGGACCTATAGGTGACGTGACGTCGCTTTGGGATCAACCTGATAATCCTCGCTCGTCCGTTCCGGTCGGGCGGCTGCACTGAACATTCGTCCAAAGCAATTAAACGCCCATTAGCAAATCCTTGATGCCCGAGACGATAGAAGCTCATCCGGGTTCGCATGTCGGGGCATCAGGCAGACACAGTACCGCCATGAACGCCCGCCTTATCGGGTCTAGGTTCGAGACTGATTCAGCGGCCGGCATGATCCAGCGGGTTTTTGCGCCAACTTTAGGGCTCCTTATCGGCTTGGCTCTCGGCTCTTGCGCCCCCTTTGCCGCTACCGTCTCCGATCATTGGCCGACCTGGGCTGGCGGTATGCCGAAGGATGTCCCGCCGCGGCCGGGCGCCCCTGGTTACGATGAGTTCCTTAAGCATCAGCAAGGCAAGGATGTGACGCCCGCTGCTGCTGCCCCCGGAGAGAACGCCAATGCGCAAGCGACGCCTCCCGACGCTCAGCCTGCCAACAAAGAAGGCTCGGCGCAGGACGGCGGCTTATACTAGGCGTCATCCGCGATGACGAATGCCGTTCACGCGACGCCGGCGCGTAAAAGATCGTGGAAATGCACGATGCCGACCGGTCGTTCCATGTCCACCACAATAAGGGCAGTGATCTTCGACGCATTGAGTAATTGAAGCGCCTCGCCGACCAGCTGATCGGGCCGTGCGGTTTTCGGCGACGCCGTCATGATTTTCTCGACCGGCGCCTGCAGCAAATCGATGCCCATGTGACGGCGCAAATCGCCATCGGTGATGACGCCCGCAAGCTTGCCCTCGGCGTCAGTCACGGCGACGCAACCGAAACCCTTGGCGGACATTTCGACGATCGCTTCCGACATCAAGGCTCCCCGCGCGATCAAGGGGACCGCCGGCCCGGGATGCATGACATCGCGGATGAACTTCAATGCCGCGCCAAGCTTGCCGCGCGGATGAAACACGCCGAAATCGACCGCGGTGAAGCCGCGGCTCTCAAGAAGAGCGATCGCTAGCGCATCGCCGAGAGCGAGTTGCATTAGCGATGACGTCGTGGGCGCCAGATTGTGCGGACAAGCTTCACGCGTTTCCGGCAGTACCATGGTGATGTCGGCCGCCTTGCCCAGTGTACTGTCGGCATTAACGGTGACGGCTATGAGGCTGATGCCGAACCGGCGCGAATAGTTGATCAGGTCTTTGAGCTCCTCGGTCTCGCCGGACCAGGACAACGCCAACATCACGTCGTCTGACGTGATCATGCCAAGATCGCCGTGGCTCGCATCGGCGGCGTGCACGAAAAAGGCCGGCGTTCCGGTTGAGGCCAGCGTCGCAGCGATTTTTCGGCCGACGTGACCCGACTTGCCCATGCCGGTGACGATCACGCGTCCACGCGCGCGCCGAATCGTGTCGACGGCGGCGACGAAGTCAGCTCCCAACGCATCGGAGATCGCCGCTGCAAGCCCGGCCAAGCCCTCGCGGTCGGTCTCGAGCGTGCGCAGCGCCGAGGCAATGAACGCGTGCGTAACCGGCTTTCGGACTTTGGCGTCCACTGAACTCATTCGCGTTAGTCCCCAACAAAGCTTACGAACGCGACTATAAAGCCGCAACGGTCGGAGGTTTACTTCTTTTCCCAGGCGGCGAATGCTTCAGCGAAGGCCTGGTCCCCGGGCGGGCCCTTCTCCATCGCCAGAATGGCGCGGCCACCCGTCGTGTAGACAATCGGTATATCGAACCAGGGACGCTCCTTGAGCAGTTGTACGTTCCGCTGCACGTCGGATTCCACCGCGGAAAGCCCAACGAGAAAAAAGCCGTTCGTCACCTTGACTGCAAGCCCGGCAAGCGGAGTGCCGCGCGCCTGCTCGGACTGCTTCATAAGGATGCCGGGTACGTTGGCGATGCCGCCGCCGGGAAAATCAGGCGGCAGTTTGAACATGATCTCAATCGTGTGACTTGCCGGCAGAGCTTGATCGGTATTGCGGCGCAGCGACCAGGTTACGGCCATTTTGCGGTCAGGAATTTCTATGTCTGCACGCACTGCAAGCTCCGGTGCGAGTCCCGGGCCGGGCGAAACCGTTTCGGTACGCCAGATGGCAGAACCTACGCTGCGCTTGCCCTGCGGATCGCCCGGATCCTCCTCATAGAGCACAACGCGCTGTGCAACCGCCGGCGCGGTGTTCTGGCTACCCTGGATGCCCGCAGCCGGTGCCTGACCGGCACTTTGCTCCTGCGGCACCCGGCCAGAGAATTTCGGCTGCTGTGTCGGTGCCGTCGGAGTTTGGACCGGCGGTTTCGTGCCAAAGTGGGCGTAGCGCTGGTAGACCCCGGTGATGTTGGACCATTGCCAGGCCAACGTCGCGCCGACGCCCGCGAGGATGATTACGCCGACCACGATTGCGACAAGCGTAACGACACCACCGTGTGAGCGCGGGACGTAATGCTGGTCATCTCCGGTCGCGGTATGCGGCTGATGCCGCGCGGATAGTGGTGGCCAGGTGCCCTCGTGTTCGAACTCGGGGAACGATTCGCGGCTGTCGGGCTCCTCATGAGCGGGCGTCGAATCTTCCGCTTCGACTTCCGGCTCGAAATCGCGCGCGAGAGTTGCTGGGGCTTCTTCGGTCGGGGGCCAGGAGGGCGGCACAGCCCGTCCATAAGAATCGCGGGTTTCGCGGGCGGCCTGCGCCGACTTTGCCGTAGCAGCGCCGAGGTCGTGAACCTCGTTCGCCACCTCGCGAAAGCCCTTTATGCTTTCCCGAGGGCGCGAGGACGTTCGCGCTCCCAACAGCCGTTCGCGGGCGCTCTGCGGGAGAGCATCGGGGGGCGGCGCGTCGGCCCCCGTCATCGTGGCTGGTCCCTGTGATTGAGGCACGTTTCGCCGCGCCTCGCTGCGTCCAATGTCTGCCGGAGAGATCGAGCGCTCACGCGGAGGCGGTGGTGGGGCGACACGCGGTTCGCGCACTTCCGCGCGTGATTTGCGTGCCGCATCAGCTTCCACTTTGCGGATCGCATCTTCGAGGGCGAGACGTTCTTTGGTGATGTCTGCTTCCGGCAGCGCGGGTTCCAGGGAACGCAACTGCGCAACCAATGCGCTGCGGGCTCGTTCGTACAGACCCCGGCGAGCTTCTCCAGTGTTCGTTTCGAGCCCTTCCACGGCACGGGCGATGAGTGGAAAATAGTCAGTCATTTATTCAGCTTACGCTTGCCCGCGATGCTTTTCATCTTGATTCACATCTCGAACGGGTTCTGCATCAGAATGGTGTCTTCGCGTTCCGGACTCGTCGACAGGACGGCCGTGGAGCAGCCGATCAGTTCCTCAAGCCGGCGCACGTATTTGATCGCTTGGGCGGGTAGATCGGCAAAGGACCGCGCCCCGGCGGTTCCCTCGCGCCAGCCGTCAATGGTTTCGTAAATCGGTTCAACCTGGGCTTGGGCGTGCTCGCTCGCCGGGAGATAGTCAATCTCTCGGCCGTCCAAGCGATAGCCGATGCAAACCTTGATCTCATCGAAGCCATCAAGAATATCGAGCTTCGTAAGGGCAAGGCCATGGATGCCGCTGGTGCGGACGCTTTGCCGCACCAAAACCGCATCGAACCAACCGCAGCGCCGCGGGCGGCCGGTTACCACGCCGAATTCCTTCCCGCGTTCGCCCAATGTCCGGCCGATCTCATTTTTTTGCTCGGTTGGAAAAGGTCCTGCACCGACCCGCGTCGTATAGGCCTTGCAAATACCGAGGACATATCCGATGGCGCTGGGACCAAGTCCCGATCCGGTTGCGGCTTGAGCGGCAACCGTGTTCGAAGAGGTCACATACGGATAGGTACCATGATCGACGTCGAGGAGCGCGCCTTGCGCGCCCTCGAACAAGATGCGCTTGCCCTCGCGGCGTTTCTGTTCGAGTAGCGCCCACACCGAGTCCATGTAAGGCAGCACGGACGGTCCTACGCTGACGAGTTCTTTGTGCACCTCATGCCCGTCAATCGGATCGAGGCCTAGACCTTTGCGCAATGCATTATGATGCATAAGCAAGCGTTCGATCTTGCGATCGAGTGTCGCGCCGTCGGCAAGGTCCATAAGCCGGATCGCGCGGCGTCCGACTTTGTCCTCATAGGCGGGCCCGATCCCCCGCCGCGTGGTGCCGATGCTGAGTGCCGCGTTAGCGTTTTCGCGTATCGCGTCGAGCTCTCCGTGCAAAGGCAGGATCAATGTCGTGTTCTCAGCAATGCGCAGATTGTCGGGAGTGACATCGATACCCTGTTGCTTGAGCCTAGCAATCTCAGCGAGGAGCGCGTGTGGGTCGAGGACGACGCCATTGCCTATGACCGACAATTTTCCCGGCCGCACGACGCCGGACGGAAGCAGAGACAGCTTGTAGATGGTCCCGTTGATGACCAAAGTGTGGCCGGCGTTATGGCCGCCCTGGAACCGGACGACAATGTCGGCCTGTTCAGACAACCAATCCACAATCTTGCCTTTGCCCTCGTCGCCCCACTGGGAGCCGACCACGACAACATTTGCCATGAGGAAGTGTCCCCAGGAGACCGAAGAAAAGACCCGCTGGATGCTTGAGTGGATCGGATACCGGCCGCGGCCACTGTTCCGGATACTGGATGAGGCCTCACGAAGCAAGGCAAAGCGGCGGCGATTCGAGCCGAAAACGCAACCTAAACGGTTGAACTCCCAGCAAATTAGCTGCCCTTTGGTCTGCGGCCCTGTTTTATAACGATGGCGCCGCCGCGGCGCCGATTGTCGCAGGCTGATAAGGATCAGTCATGCGGTCAGGGCAGTGGTCGTCCGACGCTGTCCGCGATAGCCCCTGCTACAGGGGATTAGTCGGGAATGTCGTTCATGCCGGGAGCGGGCATCGACAATAAGAGCCGCTCGCGCGGCGGGCTGCTCGATCAGCCATATCTGCTTTTGTCGCTCACGTCGCTGTTCTGGGCCGGCAATACCGTGATCGGTCGTTTCATCGTCGGGCACAATCCGCCGATAACGTTTGCTTTCGTCCGCTGGGCTGGCGCCTTCCTGATTTTGTTGCCATTCGCCGCGCTGCCCCTGCTGCGAGATTGGCCAATAATCCGCAAGCACGCGATGCTGATGACCGTCATCGCTTTGACCGGTTTCTCCGCCTACAACACGATGGCCTATTACGGCCTGCAATACACGACCGCCATCAACGGGTCATTGCTCCCGTCCATTGGGCCGCTGTTTGTCGCCGTATGGACTTTTGTGCTGTTCGGCGATCGTCTCACATGGCGCCAGGCCTGCGGCATTGCCGTTTCGCTCACCGGCGTTGTTATAATCATCAGCCGCGGCAGTCTCGGCGTTCTGGCCGGCATCGGTATCAATAAGGGCGATGTCTGGATCCTTATCGCGCTCCTGGTCTACGCCTACTATACAGCGGTGCTGCGCAAGCGGCCGCCGCTGCATCCACTGTCATTTCTGGCCGTTGGAATGGGCTGGGGCGCGCTGTGGCTGTTGCCTGGAGTGGCGTGGGAACTTGCCGGCGGACAGACCATGGTGCTGGATGCCGTCAGTGCGGCGAGCGTCGCGTATGTCTGCTTGTTCCCGTCGCTGCTCGGTTATCTCTGCCTCAACCGCGGTGTCGACTTGATCGGGGCCAACCGCGCGGCGCCATTCATGCACCTCGTCCCCGTGTTCGGATCGGTGATGGCGATCCTACTGCTAGGCGAGCACTTCGAGATTTATCACGCCGTCGGTTACCTCCTAGTCTTTGCCGGCATTACCGTAGCGACCAGAAAGTAGCGAACGCGTCTTAGAAGCGCAGCGGCTTGACCTGCTGTACGTTGGGAATTTGTTGCACTCGCGCAAGCACGTCCGGCGGAACCGCACCATCGACTTCGACTAGAGCGATGGCGTTGCCACCGGCCGTCTCGCGGCCGAGATGGAAGGTCGCGATGTTGATGCCGGCGCCGGCGAGCAATGTGGCGAATCGGCCGACGAAACCTGGCCTGTCCTGGTTGGTCACGTAGAGCATCGAAGGACCAAATTCGGCATCGATGCGGATGCCCTTGATGTTGACGATGCGCGGGCGTCCGTCAGCATAGACCGTGCCCGCCACCCAACGCGTCTGCCGGTCGGTGACAACAGCAACGGTGATCAGACTCTCGTAATCGCCTTCAGCTTCGCGCCGTGTTTCCTCCACGACGATACCGCGCTCCTTGGCGACGATCGGTGCCGAGACGACGTTAACGTCTTGCAGCATCGGCCGAAGCAGACCGGCGATCGCGGCGGAGGTGAGCGCGCGGGTGTTCATCTGGGCGACAACGCCTTCATAGGACACCTGCACACGCTTGATGCCGGTTTCGGTGAGCTGGCCGGCAAAGGAGCCGAGTTTCTCCGCCAACGCCACGAACGGTTTGAGCTTCGGCGCTTCCTCGGCGCTGATCGAGGGAAAGTTGACGGCGTTGGATATGGCGCCGCGGATCAGGTAGTCGGACATCTGCTCGGCGATCTGCAGTGCGACGTTTTCCTGCGCCTCAGAGGTTGCTGCGCCGAGATGCGGAGTGCAAACCACATTGGGAAGTGCGAACAGCGGTGACTGAGTTGCGGGCTCGGTCACGAAGACATCGAGTGCCGCGCCGGCGATGCGGCCCGAGGAAAGCGCTTCGTATAGGGCCGCTTCGTCGACCAACCCGCCGCGGGCGCAGTTGATCAGGCGAACGTTTTTCTTTGTCAGCTTCAGCGAGTCGGCGTTGATGATGTTGCGGGTCTTATCGGTGAGCGGCGTATGCAGCGTTATGAAATCGGCTCGCCGCAACAACTCCTCGAGTTCGACCTTCTCCACCCCGAGATCAAGCGCCCGCGCGTCGGAAAGAAACGGATCATAGGCGATTACCTTCATCTTCATGCCGAGCGCGCGATCGGCGACGATCGAGCCGATATTGCCGCAACCGATGATGCCGAGCGTCTTGCCGGAAATTTCAACGCCGAGAAACTTGTTCTTCTCCCACTTGCCGGCGCGGGTCGAAGCGTCGGCCTCGGGGATCTGCCGCGCCAGCGACAGCATGAGCGTGATGGCATGTTCGGCGGTGGTGATCGAATTGCCGAACGGCGTATTCATCACGATGACACCGCGTGCGGTCGCCGCCGGGATATCCACATTGTCGACGCCGATGCCGGCGCGGCCGATCACCTTCAGCTTTTCCGCCCGCTCCAGCATTTTGGCTGTGACTTTGGTCGCGGAACGGATCGCCAGCCCGTCGAAGCCCTTGATGGTCTCGGCGAGTTTGTCTTTGTCCTTGCCGAGATTGGGCTGGAAATCGACGTCGAGCCCGCGTTCCTTGAAGATCGTTACCGCAGCCGGCGAAAGCGCATCGGAGATGAGAACCCTGGCGGTCATGAGTTTTTTCCTATGCCGCTTTCGCCAGCGCGTCCTTGGCCTTGGCGTACGCCCAGTCGAGCCAGAGCGTGAGTGCTTCGACATCGGCACGCTCAACCGTCGATCCGCACCAGATGCGCAGGCCAGGTGGTGCATCGCGATAGGAATCGATGTCGTAGGCAACGCCCTCTTTGTCGAGCGCGGCGGCGATGCTTTTAACGAAGGCGGCTTGCGCATCAGCCGTTAGACTGGTGACCGCCGGATCTACGACCTTCAGGCAAACCGACGTGTTCGAGCGTGACGCCGGTTCGCGAGCGAGAAAATCAATCCATTTCGCCCGCGCGATCCATTCGGCGATGACCCGCGTATTGCCATCGGCGCGCGCGCGAAGCGCGGGGACCCCGCCGATCGACTTCGCCCATTCAAGCGTATCGAGGTAATCCTCCACGCACAGCATCGACGGCGTGTTGATGGTTTCGCCGACGAAAATGCCTTCGTTCAGTTTGCCGCCCTTGGTCATGCGGAAGACCTTCGGCAGCGGCCACGGCGGCGTATAGCTCTCGAGCCTCGCGACCGCGCGCGGAGACAGAATCAGCATGCCGTGTGCGGCTTCTCCGCCGAGCGCTTTCTGCCAGGAGAAGGTGACAACATCGAGCTTCGTCCATTCAAGCGGCTGGGCGAAGGCGGCCGAGGTCGCGTCGCAGATTGTCAGTCCGGCGCGGTCTGCGGCGATCCAATCGGCGTTGGGAACGCGCACGCCAGAGGTCGTGCCGTTCCAGGTGAAGACGACGTCGCCGTGCGGATCGACCTTGGCGAGATCCGGCAATTCGCCGTAGCCGGCCTTCAAGATGGTCACGTCTTTGAGTTTGAGTTCTTTGGCGACATCGCTGACCCAGCCCTCGCCGAACGATTCCCAGGCGAGCATGGTGACCGGGCGGGCGCCCAGCAGCGACCACAGCGCCATTTCCACCGCTCCGGTGTCGGAAGCCGGCACGATGCCGATGCGGTAATTGGCTGGAACGCCAAGTACCTCGCGCGTGAGATCGATGGCGCGCTTGAGCCGCGCCTTGCCGATTTTCGAACGATGAGAGCGTCCCAGGAACGCGTTGCTGAGGGCTTGTAGGCTCCATCCGGGGCGCTTGGCGCAGGGACCGGATGAAAAATGCGGCACAGTCGGCCGCACGGCGGGCATTGCCATCGTCATGATCTATCCTTCCAGATAGGCGCCCCTCGTTGGGGAGGGGTGTCCCGCGGTCGCACATAAGGAAGTGAACGGATCACGTCAAGTCAGATGCAGGCCACGGACGCCGACAGGGAGGACAAGTGAGCCGGCATCTCATTTGCTTCCTCGGTCCGGGGCCAGCGATCATCCGTCTTCAGAACTTGACGCCGGCGCCGAGGCGGCCGGTGGCGATGGTCGCCAAAAAGCCCGGGGGCGGATTGAACTGATCCCACTCGAACTCGGCGCGCAGGAAGATGTTGGCTGTGAGCGCGACATCGACGCCACCGCCGACTGTAAAGCCGTACAGCACCTGGTTGTTGGCGCTGAAACCGTTGGTCAGGTTGAAGGGATAGCACGGTGTAGCGCTGGCGCAGACGCCGACCGTGCCGGACGTATACTGCACGCCAAAAGCCGTCGCCGAAACGGCGGTGTTGGCGATGCCGAACGCGACGCCGATAAAGCCGTAGGGCAGAAAATTGCCGGCCACCCAGCCGCCACGCAAACGCACCGTGGCGAAGTCTTCGGCCACAAGCGAACCGCTGCCGGTCATGTTGAGAGCGTAGGCGCTGCCCGAACCGTCGGACACGCTTCGCCCGATCGACGATACCGGCGCGCGCAGATTGAGCGACGCCCGATTGAAATTGGCTTCCATGCCGACGATCAGGTCCTGCCACTGCGTGTTGTAGCCGACAAAACCGCCATAGCTCGCGGCGCTGGCGTTGGTCGCGCCCAGCACCGGCCATTGCGACGGAATGACGTTCTCCTCGAGCAGCGTCTCACGCAGGGCATAGGCGACGAGCGGTTGCGTTGAGTTGCTGAAATCGGCACTGGCCGTGCTGACGCCGATCTGGCCGCCGGCGTAGAAGCCGCTCCAGCGCGTGAAGGTCGCGGGCCCGACCGGCTGCGAGCCGCGCAGAATGTCGAAATCCTCTGCGGCCGCGGGCGAGGGCAACCACAGCACGACCAAAGCACAGAACACCCAACGCATCGGCCGCCCTTTCATCCCTGCGCGCGCACAAACCGGCCGGGATCATCGGGCATTAACCTTAATGGAGCGTTAGTTCCGCCATCTGCGGCGCCGGACCAAATATGGCATCGCGCCCGCGGCCGGCTCGCCGCGGCCGTTTAATCCTCCCTTAAGCATTGTTTGAAATGGTTCGTTATCCTTAACAGTCGCTTTCGTCGGCGCTGTTTGGATGACGAGGTACCAGTCATGCGAAGAGCGATAATTCCGGCCCTTATCGCCGCGTTCATACCGTTGGCG